>NZ_JADNEM010000018.1:0-85720 GCF_015552275.1 Holdemania sp. 1001302B_160321_E10
ACAGGGAGATACAAGATGACTATAACTCATTTGCACGAGTAAATGCAGTCCGCGTCTTTGCAAAAGTAAATGCAATTCCTTTTAGTCTTAAGGCTGCGTTTACTTTTTCAATTCACTTAAAAACTAACAATATCCGTAAAAACAGATGTTTTTTCAATATGGAATTGTTTTTTTCTTATTTTAATTTATAATGAATAGGATTGAAGAATTTTCGGCCATCGCACTTAGAAAAAAGGCTAAAATGAACCTCAGGTGCTGATCAAACAAGTAAGGGAGAAAAAAGATGAAGTCTAACTTTGCTTCCAGTAAAGCAACTGTGGCCAGTACGCTGGTTATTTGCGTCATTTCGATTATTTTTTCATTGAGTTGCATTTATTCCATACGGAACATGGAGGCCGCGGCTTCCCGCATTTATGATCATCCATATACAGTTTCCAATTCCTCCCGCGAAATGCGTTCGCGGCTTTTGGACATGAAACAGTTCATCAGTATTTTCCTGACGGACAGCTTCCATTCCATTGAAGAAACAGAAGACCTGCTGAACAGCCGGTATACGATGCAGCAGCAGTCGCTGGATCGGATTGCCGAAAATTATTTGGGGCCAGCGGCGGATACCGAACGCCTGCAGGAAAAAATGAACGCGCTGATCGAGGCGCAGGCGGTCTTGCTTCAACAGGTTCCCAACCTTACGAACGTTGAAATTAACGATTATTTGAATGAGAATATCTATCCGATTTACGATGAAGTCAGCGACACGCTGACAACGATTATCACGTTTGCCAATCAGAAAATTTTATCGCTTGAAAAAGAGATGAAAAGAACAAGTTCGCTGGCGATCATCACCGCGATCCTGCTTTCCCTTTTCATTATTGTATTAAGTATCAAAACGACGCGCAATCTCGAACGCCGCCGCGTTCATGACGTCGCCGATCGGGAAAAAATGTTCGATTTACTGTCCACGAACGTCGATGACGTCTTCTTTATTTATAGTTTAAAGGACAAGCTGATGGAATATATCAGTCCCAACTGCACGCGGATTCTGGGATTGGATGAGGAACAGTTGGAAGACTATGATAATTTTATGTCGCGGCTTTCGGAAACGGACAGCGCCGCACTCTATCAATTATTTCATTCCGGCGTTCTCCGCAGCCAGGCTGAGCTGAACCTCAAGCTGGAAGTCCATGGACAACGGGAGAGCTGGCTGTTATTAAAAGTTTATCCAATTTTAGTTGACGATCAGGTTGTACGGTATATTATCAGCATCAGCGATCAGACTGAGGCGCTTCTGGCGCAGCAGAATCTGCGCGACGCTCTGGCTCTGGCGCAGAAAGCCAACGATGCGAAAAAAGACTTTTTATCGCGGATGAGCCATGAAATTCGCACGCCGATGAATGCGATTATCGGGATGGCGACGATCGCCGCGGCGAACATTCAGGATCAGCGGCGGGTAGAGGATTGTCTGACAAAGATCGGGTTCTCTTCCAAACACCTCCTTTCGCTGATCAACGACGTGCTGGATATGTCAAAAATTGAAGAAGGCAAGCTGACGATCAGCCGCGAACCGTTTGAATTCCGTCAGCTGATTCAGTCCATAACCGCGATCATTGATTCTCAGGCTCGTTCCCGCAATCAGAATTTTGAAGCGACGGTCGTTGATTTCACTGAAGAAGTCATTATCGGCGACGCAATGCGTGTGAATCAGATTTTATTGAATCTGTTGTCCAACGCCGTCAAGTTCACGCCGGAAAATGGAAAGATTCGCCTGGAAGTCCGGCAGATCGGTTTCCGCAACAATCAGGTGCGCCTGCGCTTTACCGTCAGCGATACGGGGATCGGCATGAACGAGAAATTTTTACAGAAGCTCTATATGCCGTTTGAACAGGCGGATGGATCAATTTCGCAGCGGTTTGGCGGAACGGGATTGGGAATGTCGATCACGAAGAATCTGGTATCGCTTTTAGGCGGAACCATTCAGGTCTTCAGTAAAGAAAACGAAGGGACGACGTTTATCGTCGAGCTGGCGTTTGATCGGATGGAAGCTTCGGCGCACGTTTCTGAGACGCAGAAGCTGGAAACGCTGGGCGTTCTGGTTGTCGACGATGATCAGGACACCTGTATCCATACGTCGATCCTGTTGGAAAAAATGGGAATTCAGGCAAAGTGGGTTCTGACGGGCGAAGCCGCGGTGCAGGTCATTGCGGATGCGCATGGAACGGACGACGAATTTGACGTCTGCTTCATCGACTGGCAGATGCCGGATATGGACGGCATTGAAACGACACGCCAGATTCGCAAGCTTGTCGGGGCGGATACGTTGATTATCATCATTTCAGCTTATGATTGGAGTCCGATCGAACAGGCGGCCCGGGAAGCGGGAGCGAACGCGTTCATTTCCAAGCCGATGTTTGCCTCAACGATTTATAATACACTGATGGCGGTAACGCGCCGTCCGAATTTCGAGTCCGCACCGGCTCTGGACTTACCCAAGACAGTTACGCCGCATGATCTTTCCGGCCGGCGGGTCTTATTGGTTGAAGATAACGAATTGAATATGGAAATTGCGACGGAGATTTTAAGAATGGCAGATATGCAGGTGGAACATGCCCTCAATGGTCAGGATGCGGTGGATCAGATATTAAATTCTGAGGCGGATTACTTTGATCTGGTCCTGATGGATATCCAGATGCCGGTTATGAATGGCTATGAAGCGACTCAGGCTATCCGGAATTCGAATCATCCCAACGCTAAAACGCTGCCGATTCTGGCTATGACAGCGAATGCGTTTGTTGAGGATATCGCGCGGGCCAAGGAAGCGGGAATGAACGCCCACATTGCCAAGCCGATCGACGTCAGCCAGCTGTATACGACGCTGACGGAAATCCTGAATCAGGCATAAAGACAAGAATGAACCGCTGAATCGGGAAAAATCCGGCTGGTAATGTAATTCCGGGTGAATTGCGCTGTCTAATCCAAAGTAAAAGAACTTGACTACTTTCCAGTCAAGTTCTTTATTAATTTGTGCGCTCTTTTGCGCACCGGCGGGATCAGGCTTTGTTTTCAATTCCGGGAGAATCTGAACGAGAAGCTGAATAGCCGAAGATCACCGCCAAAGCGAAAGAGCAGCGCTTCTTAAGTGTCAATTAAGCGCGGGAACGGATCAGATTCAGGATCCAGACTAACCCGACGCCCCATAAAATATGGCCTAAACCGGCGATCCCGGCGATCATGGCGCCGACTGCCATTCCCTGCACTTCCATCCAACCGTGAACTAAGAACAAGGCGACAGTCCAGATCAGGCCGACGTTATAAACGATGAATGCCTTGCGGAAAGAAGCAGTTTCGGTGAAATCAATGAACTTGCTTAACAGCGCGACGATCAGGAAAAATAAGACGCCTAACAGAAACAGATGGCCATGAGCCAGCGACAGATAAGTCCGGCCTGTATAATTGAGCATCCGCGTAACTTCGCGGTAGAAGACGCCGGCGGCCATGGCGGCCAGGGCATAGATAAAAGCGGTATTGATCAGTTTTTTCATTCAATGAATTTCCTTTCTTTTTTATTGGTTTTGAGTTTGTTCAGCTGACGCCAGGACGACTTTTAGCCAGTCCCGCAGCGAAGCATAGCAGTAACCGCGGTTTTCCAGACAACCCAGCAGGCTGTAAAACAGGAAAGCTGCCCGCTCGTTGAGCTGATCGTCAGTTTCATCAGGAAAGCTGTTCTTGAGCGCTAAGGCCAACTGATGGGTCAGATGTTTCTGGGCGTGCAGTTCCCGGCTCTTGGCTTCTTCTAAAGCCGCAGGAGATAACCCGGAGGCGGCATGCAGAAATTCTGCCGAGAATTCGTCGACACTTTCCTTCATTGTGGAATAAAGCCAGTCCAGCTTGACTAAAACGTCGCCCTCGGGAAACGTCTTCTGGTGAAAACAATTTTGCCAGAACTGCTGGACCACGTCCAGAACCAGACTGTCTTTCGTCGGATAATAGTTATACAATGTGCCTAACGCGATATTGCATTCGCGGGCTAAATCACGCAGCTTTAATCCGCTTAAGCCGCCGGTGCGCGACAGCTCGATTGCTTTTTCGATTAAAGTCTGCCTTAAATTCGGCAAGAGTTTAGGCAAAGAAATCCTCCTTTCATGATATGAACTATGTTCATTATAGGAAGAAGAAGCCTGAAAGTCAACGCTGACGCTCAAAATGAACAAAAAAAGAAAGGGATGAAAAAGCCGTAAAAGTGTTGACAGAAGCGATCTTGACGACTATAATGAACAATGTTCATAAAAGGAGGGAAAGTTATGCAGGCTATTGTTGAAACTGTATTCGACATCGTTTATCTTTGTACGGTGATCACGCTCGGACTGATCATGATCCGCGCCGGGCGCGGGCATCGTCAGTATGTTTTGTTCGGCATCATGGCGGTGACCTTAGGCGCAGGGGATGCATTCCATCTTGTGCCCCGGGCGCTTGCGTTGTGTACGACGGGATTGGAAAATTATACGTTCGCGTTGGGAATTGGAAAATTCATCACGTCCATCACGATGACGATTTTCTATGTTTTATTGTATTATGTCTGGCGTCAGCGGTATCAGGTGAGGGGAAAGCAGGGACTGACCAGGATTGTCTATCTGTTGGCGGCGCTGCGGATCGCGCTGTGTCTGTTCCCGCAGAATGGCTGGACCAGCGCCAACGCTCCGCTATCCTGGGGAATTTACCGCAACATCCCATTCGCTTTACTGGGATTGTTGATCATCGTGTTGTTTTATCAAAGCACAAAGGAGCATCACGACGCGGCGTTTCGCTTCATGAGCCTGACGATCATTCTCAGTTTCGGCTTTTATATTCCGGTTGTGCTGTGGGCGGATACCCTTCCGTTAATTGGAATGTTGATGATTCCGAAGACCTGCGCTTATGTGTGGACGGTGTGGATTGGCTATTCCGCCATGCGCAAAGAGCTTCAGGCAAAATAAAGACGCAGCGCGTCTGAGAATACAAACAGCCGCGGTCTGGAGAAATCCGGCCGCGGCTGTTTTGATCGAATGAGATTTGGTTGGGCCGTTAAGAGTTAACGAAAATCCCGGCGGTATTCGTTATTGAAAATCGGCGAGGTGTTTTTCTAACCACCAGGCAACGCCGTCATCTTCATTGCTCAGTGTGTGCTGATCGGCAGACGCTGAGATTTCCCCAACGGCATTGGCCATCGCGACGCCGCAGCCCGCTTCTTGAAGCATTTCCAGATCGTTGTAATCATCCCCAAAGGCGACAACCTCGCTCAAATCCAGCCCCAGATGATCACATAGCGCCCGCAGCGCACTGCCTTTATTGACCTGATCTGCTGTAATGACAAAGATGTCCGGATTTTCGGTTAACGGAACGGCTTTCATGCCATAACTGGAAAAGTCAATCGCCTCAACTGCCGCGTGATTGGACGTTACGATGAAGATTTTCTGGATCTCATGCGTTTCAAAATGATCAAGATCCAGCCGCAGCGATTCGCCTTTGTTGATGTAATACTCGTTGGTCGTATACCCTTGCGTCGGATAGAACAGCGTAATATGCACCGGCTCGATTTTCCGGACAACTTGAATCAGATCGATTACTTTCTGATTGTCAATTTCCGTGCGGTGAATGACCTCGCCTTGATGATAGACGATCGAACCATTGGTGCAGATCATCGAACGGGCGTGAATCAGATCGGCATAGCGCTGAGTCCGTATGATCGCCCGGCCGGTCGCCACGACAATTTCCGTTTCCGGCGGCAGTTTAGCGAAGGCGTCTATGGTTTTTTGAGACAATGATTTATCTTCGTGAAGCAGCGTCTGGTCGAGATCGACGACGACACATTTGTATTTCATTAGAACAATCCCCCTTATAATCATTGAGTATAGCATTTCAAGCCTCAGGGAACAAGCGGCAAAAGGCGGTGTCATGCCCTAATCATGGTATAATGAATAAAACTGGAAATTTGCGGACAGGAGGGATATGTTCATGATTGAAATTCGTAAGGCAGAAGCGGAAGATCGGGAAGCCGTTGCCCGGCTGATCGAACAGCTGGAGGAAGCGCCGATGGATCGGGAAGTTTTTAACGGTGTTTATCTGGAAAATTTGAATAACCCGCAGATTGTGTATCTGACCGCGCTGTCAGAAGGAAAAATTCGCGGCTTTGTGAGCGTGCACGTGCAGAAGCTGCTTCATCACATAGCGCCGATCGCGGAGATTCAGGAGCTGGTCGTCGACGAACAAGCCCGCGGTCAGGGCCTGGGAAAGTTGTTATTCGGGAAGGCGAAAGAAATCGCGGCGCAGGCAGGCTGTCCGCAGCTGGAATGCGCGTGCAATCAACGCCGGACTTCCAGTCATGCCTTTTATAAAAAGCAGGGAATGACGTGCCGGCATTTTAAGTTTACGCTGCCGCTCAGACCGACCGATGTGAAAGCAATATCAGACCCGAGTGAGTCATCGGATTGTTCGTTGACACGGGCTGATCGTGAAAGATCAGCGTCATCCATGCGATAGAAAGAGGGGAAGAAACGATGCTTCAGGAGTTTTTCAGTCCTTCAGCGCAGGCGTTTTTGCGTTATGAGGAAAGGCCGGGAACCGGCCCGGCGCTGATTCTGATTCACGGAATTGGGTGTACCGGCGGCCTGGATTATTCCCAGGTGGCTTCCGCACCGGCCTTGCGGGGAAAACATTGCGTCCTGATCGATTTAATCGGCGCGGGCGAAAGTGAGAAACCGCGGGAGTTTACCTATACCGTCGCGGCTCATGCGCAGGTTCTGACCGAGCTGATCCGCGAGCGGTTCAGCGGTTCTGTAATTCTGTATGGTCACAGTCTCGGCGGGCCCATCGCATTAAGCGCCGCAGAAAACTGCCGTGCCCACGTCCGGGGCTTGATTCTCAGCGAAGCGAATCTCGATCCCAGTCCATCCGATCAGCCCAGCTACAAAACGGCGCAGTTCAGCGAAGCTGTATTTGTGGAAAAAGCCTATCCCCATCTGTTCGACACGGTAGGAAAACCCCATGGAATTCCGCCAACCTGGGCCCTCACGCTGCGGACCTGGCTGCCGGAAGCGATGCACCGGCTTTCCGTGGATGCGGTGCGGGGCGGAAAGCCGTCATGGCGGCAGCGTCTCTATGATCTGGATTGTCCGAAGACGTTTTTGTTCGGGGAGAAATCGCTGCCGGATCCGGATGTCGAGGAACTGGCTCATCATGGCATCAGCGTGCGCATTTTGTCCGGCGTCGGTCACAACATGGCGTATGAGGATCCATCGCTTCTGGCGCAGGCGCTGGCCGATTTTCTGATTCAGGTTGAAAGCGA
Organism: Holdemania sp. 1001302B_160321_E10; assembly: GCF_015552275.1. NCBI lineage: Bacteria > Bacillati > Bacillota > Erysipelotrichia > Erysipelotrichales > Erysipelotrichaceae > Holdemania > Holdemania sp. 1001302B_160321_E10. Next base: position 7,316 of record NZ_JADNEM010000018.1, read on the forward strand.
TTGAGAAAATGCGCCTTGACGATAAAAACAATAGGCATTATTGAAGATGACTCCACGATCAGCGATCGGATCGCGGACCTTTGACCGGCCACGCCTGTCAGGGGATCTGTGCTATTTGTCTGTGCCTGGTGAATCGGTGAGAATTTCCGGATGGGAATAGCATAAAGAAGAAAAAAGACTGGAACGTTTCGGTTTTTACCTTTCACGTTACAGTCTCTTTCTTTATTTTCAGCCTATAAACTGTTGTAATATTCGATAGCGAACTGAACCGCTTTTACCAGTCCGTTGGATGTTTTTGTCGCCCCGGCAACCGCATCGACGGAATCCGGCGCTTCCTGATTGTCGATCAGCTTCTGAATGAATTCTGAACCTTCCGCAGTTAACAGGCCGCCGACCGTATCGGTTTCCTGATCGTCACGGACTGTGATCGCCGTGATTTTTTTCGTGCTGTCATCGAAGCTGACATGCGTTTCAATTTCTCCGGCATAGCCCTGCGTCACGACTTCCACCGTAGTGACACCCTCCGCGGTGCTGTGATTGGTGACGCCTTCAAATAATTCGCCATGGATCGCCATGTAGACCATCCGCTGGAAATCGCCGACAAACGCGATGGTCGCGCCGGTGATCGTATCACGTTCCTCGATCGGCTCGCTCTGCTGGTTTACTGTTTTGAACATTTCATAGACGTCTTGAAGCGTCATGTTGTTAGCCAAGATGTAATCCGCGATCGCGTCGATCTGTTCGCCATAGCTGCGTCCGCCATGGAAGCCGGCGAAGGAAACACGCTTTGTGCCTTCCACAAACGCGCCGTCTTTATAGAGATCAAAAAGCGCAAGCAGATCCTTCAGCGGCGTATCCTCCGTCAGCTGAAGCTTGGCTTCGTTGGCCAGATATTGATAAATCATCAGCGAATCTTCCATGTTCAGCTGTTCGCCGGTGTAGTTGGTGATTGTCAGATCCTTAAACGTCGAAGCGTCGGTCAGATCCTTGCAGACGGCGGTGATCATGTACTGTCCGAATTTCGTTTCATAGCCGTTCATGCCCAGATTTGTCAGCTCAAAGCCATCGCCGGTTTTAGTCACAGCGGCGTCGGAGACGTTCATCTGATAGCCCATGATGTCTTTCTTGGAGTATTCTCCTTCCAGTCCCTTGTTGCGGATGATATCGAAGTTCAGTTCGGTGATGATGCCGTCGGTCGTTTTACCTTCAAAGATAAACGTGTCGTTTTTCGGCTTGCCGGCCGAGGTGGTGCCGACCATTTCATATTCGGCGGAAAAGCTTTCGACCACAGGAGCGGTAGATTCCTCTGGCGTCGGCGTTGGCGTATCCTCCTTCGGCGTTGAAGCGCAGGCTGTCAGGCCCATGGCCATGGCGCAGGCAGCCAGGATCGCGAGCAGTTTTTTCATTTCTTAAATCCTCCCTTTGTTTAACTTTTATCATATTTGAAAAATAAAAACAACTTGTTAGCGGATGAACGAACTATTCTGAAGCAGGAACATAAATTTCTGGTTTAAAAGCTTAAACCGCGGGACCATCGTTTCCAGAATTTGTGATGACTCTTTATCAACGGTTTGTCCAGGCGAAGCGGAAACGCAAGGATCAGGTGAAATTGATGAATTAAAAAAGATCCTGCACTTCAGGCAGGATCCAGGTAAAAGGGAGGGGATTATTGGCCGTGACTGATTTTAAGGAGAGAAGCAGTGAGAGGATGAGCAGGAAAATTGGAAATTATTCTGTCAGCGTGGTCGGATAGGAGGAAATTGCGCCTTTCTGCTGGATGCTGGCGGCGCAGAAAGCGGCGCTGGCCCGGAGGTAGCGGCGCAGCTGTTCTGGGGAACAGGCAGTCAGATCGCTGACCTGATCGCGGGCGCATTGATAAAGGAAGGAGCCGATAAAGCCATCCCCCGCCCCGGTCGTATCCAGCGCTTCTACGGATAAGGAAGGTTCGTAAATTTCCGCGCCGCGCGTCAGGGCATAAGCGCCCCGGCTGCCGCAGGTATACAGCACCAGCTGCGTCCGCTCGGTAAACAGGAACGCCTTCGCTTTTTGCAGATCCGTCGTTCCGGTGATGAATTCCAGCTCTTCGTCGGATATCTTGATGATCTCCGCCTGCGGCAGAAATTCCCGCACCGCTTTTTGACAGGCTTGGGCATCGGGCCACAAGGGCAGGCGGATGTTCGGATCGAAGCTGATCAGCGCGCCTTGTTCGCGAGCCATCGCGATGGCCTGCCTGTGAGCCTGGCGCATTGGAAAATCGCCCAGGCTGACGCTGCAGAAATGCAGGAAGCCGCAATTCTGGAAGCCTTCTTTCCGGAGCTGGTCCGGCCGCATCAACATGTCTGCGCCGGGTTTGCGGTAGAAGCTGAATTCCCGGTTGCCATCCGCTTGCAGAGCGACGAAGGCCAGCGAGGTGTTGGCCGCGGATGTCCGCTCGATCATCGTCGTATCGACGCCATAAGACGCTAATTCGCTGACGATTTTATCGCCGAAGCCGTCCTGGCCCAGCTGCGTGATCATCGCACTGGTTCCGCCCAGGCGGGCAAACGCGCCGCAGACGTTGCACGGCGCTCCGCCGACATGCGGCTCAAACGACGCCACGTCCTGAAGCCGGCCGGTCTGGGCGGGGATGAAGTCGATCAGCGCTTCGCCGATCGCAATCAGTTTTTTCATTCGGAATCCCTGCTTTCTATTTCAATTCGCGGCGCCTGATACAGCGTAAAGTCACAGCTGGCGGCGACATTGCGGACGGAACCTTCAAAGAAACAGCGCGAGGTCAGGCTGACATCGCCGTCATTGATGAAAATTTCAACACTGGAGACGTCCATATACAATTCCAGACTGTCCAGTTTGTCCAGCTCGACATGCCGCTGAGTCCGGCCGCAGCCGCATTGCGAACAATCCAGCGTCAGTAAGCCGTTTTCATAAACAAGTTTCAGGCCGTCGATCGTTAAGGTCAGCGCCCCATGCGGGCAAGCTTTTAAAACGAAGGTCTCCGGCGCCTTCGTCTGCCTGACGGTTTTGGTCAGAGCTGGCCCGGCCTGCAGCTCTTCAATGACCCGCTGCTTCAGCCGGCCGTCTTCAAAGCGCAGCTCGCGCGGTAAGGTCAGCGCATGCATCCAGGTTTTTGTCGGTATCGTATAGTCCGTGTCCGGCAAGCCCATCCAGCCGATCAGAATCCGCCGGCCGCGAGGATCCAGAAACGTCTGCGGCGCGTAGAAATCGAAACCGTGATCGAGCGTGCGGTATGTTCGTGCTTCATCGCCATGGAGGATGAAATAGCCGTTGTCGTAAACATTTTCATAGTGATAACCCTGACGCTCTAGCCCCTGCGGACAACAGAGCAGCACATCGGCTTGATCAAAATGAAGCAGATCCGGGCATTCCCACATATAGCCCATCTTCGCGGCGGAACGCAGCACGGCATCCAGCCGCCATCGTTGTAAATCACGGCTGCGGTAAAGCAGGGCGCAGCCTTCGTCGTCCAGCGTGCGCGCCCCCAGAATCATTTCATAGCCGTCGGCGGTTGGATTGACCTTCGGATCGCGGACATGGCACGAGCAGAAATCCGGATAATCGGCGTTGGTCAGCACGACCTGTTTCTGATCAAAGCGCAGCCCGTCTTGACTGACGGCGTGGATTGTATTGTGCTGGCGGCCGGAGCGGATGTAATCGTGATCGCCCGGTTCCTTGACGTTGCCGGTGTAGAAGAGGTGCAGCTGCCCGTCCAGCGAAAGCGCGCTGCCGGAATAAGCGCCGTGCGATTCAAAGCGTTCCACCGGTTTGACCGCCAGACCGCAGTCGGTGTAATGGCGGAAATCGATCGTTGTGAAGTGTCCCCAGCACTTGCGGCAGCCGCCGGTCAGGCTGTCAGGATCCGCTTGATAATAGATCTGGATTTTCCCGTCATGGACGCACAGCCCGTTGGGATCGTTCAGCCATCCCCGCCGGGGCGACAGATGATAAGTTAAGCGGTAATCGGTCATTGTTTGTCTCCTAAGGTGATGATCGGCTGGGCTTGCGCTGCTTCACCCTCAAAGGTCCAGTGAAACGGTGTCGGCGCGGTGAAGATGCAGCAGATTTCCGTCGAACAGCCCTCGTCTTCGATCTGTTTCAGATTCATGATTGCCAACGGTTCCCCGGCGCGGACGTTCTGGCCTTCCTGAACGAGAATCGTGAACGGTTCGCCGTTTAAGCTGACGGTATTGATGCCCATGTGGATCAACATCTCCACGCCGTCCTCGTTGACCAGTCCGATTGCGTGTTTGGTCGGAAAGATGAATTTCACGGTGCCGTTGATCGGTGCGCAGACTTCTCCGCAGGTTGGGAAAACCACGAAGCCGTCGCCCATCAGCTTTTCACTGAATGTCCCATCAGTGGACTGCTCGATCGGTTTTACCATACCGGCAGCCGGTGCTAAGAGCGTCTGGTTGTCCACCGCGGGAAGCGCGTTCCGTTTGTCTGTCTGCGGTTTTGTATTTCCAGTTGGGTTCTGTTGCTTTTTCGTGAAGACCAGCGTCAGGATGAAGGCGGTGACCATGCTTAACGCCAGCCCGATCGCAAAGTGCAGCCAGTCGGCCGGACGGATTGAGATGAAGCCCGGCAGGCCCGCGGCGCCCAGCGCGACGGCTAAGACATGGTGGAAGGCGACGTAGGCCGAACCCACAGCGGAACCGATGATCGCCGCGTAAAACGGCGTTTTCAGCTTCAGGTTGACGCCGAACATTGCCGGTTCGGTGATCCCCAGCAGCGCGCTGATTCCGGAAGCCGAACACAGACTTTTCAGCTTGGAATCTTTAGTTGTTGCCAGAACAGCCAGCACGGCCGCACCCTGCGCAACGTTGTTCATGGAGGCGGTGACAAAGATGAAGCTGCCGCCGGTGACTGCGGTTTCCGCCAACAGCTGCGTTTCAATCGCGATGAAGCTGTGGTGCATGCCGGTTAAAACGATCGGAGCGTAGAACAAACCGAACAAACCGCCGCCGATGAAGCCCAGCGAATGATACAGCCACGAAATCCCGAAGGCCAACAGGTTGCCGGCGGTGCGCATGATTGGTCCGACCGCAAGGAAGGTGACAAAGCCGCAGACGAGAATTGAAATTAGCGGCGTCGTCAGATTATCCAGCCAGCTCGGTGTGATTTTATGCAGCGAGGTTTCCAGTTTGGCGAGGAAGAACGACATCACCAGAACCGGCAGCACCGTGCCCTGGTAGCCGACCGCTTCGATCGACAAACCAAACAGATTCCATGTCGGAACGAGCGCGCCGGTACCATAGCTGTACGCGTTCATCAGTTCCGGATGAACCATGATCATGCCCAGGACTGCGCCCAGGTAAGGATTGCCGCCGAATTTCTTCGTTGCGCTGAAACCGATCAGCACCGGCAGAAAAGTAAAGGCGGCGTTGGAAAACAGGTTGATCATGGCCGCCAGATCAGCGAACTGCGGAGCCAGCTCGATTAAGGTTTTTCCACTGACAAATAAGCCTTCGGCGGTGAAGATATTGTTGATGCCCATCAACAGGCCGCCGGCGACAATCGCCGGAATGATCGGTACGAAGATATCGCTGAGCATCTTGATGAAGCGGTTGATCACGCTGCCCCCGGCTTCCGCTTTGGGCTGCGGCTGGACAGGCTGGCTGCCGGTCAGCTTCAGGACTTCGTCACAGACCTGATTGACGGTGCCGGAACCGAAGATGATCTGAAACTGCCCTTTGGCGTTGAAGACGCCCTTGACGCCTTCAATTTCGGCGATCGTGTCGGCGTCGATTTTGGATTCGTCCAGGCAGGTTAAACGCAGCCGGGTCGCGCAGTGCATGACGTTGCTCAGGTTTTCCCGGCCGCCGACGGCGGCGACGATCTGAGCGGCGATGGATGGATAATTCATAGTTTCTTCCTCCTTGTGGTACCGTTCCCATAATTAATATAGACCTGTCATTCGGAAATGTCAACAGGAAATATGGGAACGGTACCATATTTTTTAATAATCGTTTATTTTTATCGTTTTCCCTTTCTTTCAACTTGGCTTTTCTCCCATTTTCGGCGTTGATTTTTTTATCATGATCTGAAGGACGGTGAAAAAAAGCGGGCTGTGCCCTTCATAGCGACAGGGGAAAACAAAAAAGCGCTATCGGTCGATAACGCTTTCGCCTTCGATTAAAGTATACCCGATCTTAACGGATTCCACCGGATTGCCCGCGATCAGTTCGAGAATCAGCTCGGCGGCGGTGCGGCCTTCCAGCTCATAGTCGAAACGCACCGTGGTTAACGCCGGAGTCAGGACTTCAGAGACATCGTAGCCGCCAAAACCGACTAACGATACATCCTGCGGAATCCGCAGCCCTGCGCTGTGCAGTTCCTTAAATGCGGCCAGCGCCAGATTGTCCGTTGCGCAGATCAGACAGTCCGGGCGGTGCGTTTTGAGGTATTCCCGCACAACCTGACGGGAGGTCGCAAAACTGAAATCGGTTTCCAGAAAATCAATCCGGGAAAGTCCGGTTTCCTGTAAGCCGTCCAGAATTCCCTGCTTGCGCGTGATCCCGACGGCCTTATCCGTTTCGCTGACGCCCAGCAGGCAGACCGCTTGATGATGAGTCTGTCCGATCCGCAGTCCAACCTCGCGGCCGGCTTCGTAATCGTTCAGTGTGATCGTGACGACGTCCGCCATTTCCTGCGCCAGCACGATCACCGGCAGGCGCAGCTTATGGATGATCCGTTCATGTTCCGGCGTGATCTGCGTGGCTAACAAAATAATTCCCTCGACGTTCATCCGGCTGAAGCTTTCCAGACTCGACAGCTCGCGGATTTCATTGTGATTTGTGTTGATCAGCAGCGGCGTATAACCCGATAAGCGCAGCTGCTCGTCCAATGCCGTCAGCACCCGCGCACTGGTGCGGGAATCAATCGAGGGCGTGATCACCCCGATCTGATAGGAATGCCGGGCTTTCAGCGTCTTCGCTACGGAATTGGGCTGATAGTGATATTCCCGGCAGACCGCTTCAATCCGCAGCCGCGTTTCTTCTTTGACATAACCGCCGTTAAAGTAGCGGGATACTGTGCTTTTGCCTACGCCCGCAAACTCGGCGATTTCCTTCATCGTTATTTTCGTCATTCTGTCGTCTTCCTTTATGCGTTTCATCATAGCATAACCGCCGGGCCGGATTCAAGGCATGTGGGTTAAACCTGCGGCGAAGAGCCGATCTATATTGATCAATTTCTAAACTGAGGGCAAAGGTATGATCGTCTTGTTTTCAAGCGGCATAAGGGTAAAAATGTGATGCTGCATCAGAATCGAAGGGAAAATCAGGGTTTTGTCATTTCGCCCTGGATTCACACTTCCCCTTCACTTTGCAGCGTCGTGACTAATTCTGGGTGTCTTAGCGGACGTCTTTTCCTTGTTGCCTGTTCGCTGAAGCGTATAGAAAGTTTTGGCGCCTGTTTGCGGTTTAAAAGATAAAAAAACGGGAAGAAGCTCAGAACAGAAGAAAAGCGGGTTCGGGTTGCCATGGGAAGCAAGTGGACGGAAGCGGCCTGTGCAGGCAGGGGAGCATCGCCATGGGAAAGAATAAAAAAGGACTCGATCCGCAGAGAGTCTTGCTTGACAATGCAGGATAAATTGGCTATTCTACCATTGTTAGAATAACCTAACATATTTTTTAAACTTGTAACCGATTACAATGGAAAATGATGTTTCCGACCTCTGTTTTTTTATTCTCAAACACGGTAAAATAAAACGGTCTTGTCCCCTGCGACAGGAAATCTTACAAACAGTTATAGGAGGATACTATGGAAGACTGCTACAAGGGATTTGTTGAAGGCGTCTGGTCCCGCGAGATCAACGTCCGCGACTTCATCCAGAAGAACTACACCCCGTATGACGGCGACGATTCGTTTCTGGCGGGGCCGACGGAAGCCACGCTGAAACTGTGGGATCAGGTCATGGAGCTGAGCCGCCAGGAGCGCGAAGCCGGCGGCGTCCTGGATATGGATACCAAGATCATCTCGACGATTACTTCCCACGGCCCGGGTTATCTGAACAAGGATCTGGAAAAGATCGTCGGCTTTCAGACCGACAAACCGTTCAAGCGTTCCCTGCAGCCTTACGGCGGCATCCGCATGGCGCAGAAAGCCTGCTCGGACAACGGCTATGAAGTCGACCCGGAGATTGTCGATTTCTTCACCGTCCACCGCAAAACTCACAATGCGGGCGTGTTCGACGCCTATACCCCGGAGATGCGGGCCTGCCGTTCCAGCCATGTTATCACCGGTCTGCCGGATGCTTACGGCCGCGGCCGGATTGTCGGCGACTATCGCCGGATTGCGCTGTATGGCGTTGATCGTCTGATTGAAGACAAGCAGCATCAGAAGGATTCGACGCGCGTCATCATGTATTCCAACGTCATCCGTGAACGGGAGGAACTGTCGGAACAGATCCGCGCGTTACAGGAGCTGAAAAAACTCGGTGAAATCTACGGCTATGATATTTCCCGGCCGGCCAAGGATACCAGGGAAGCGATCCAGTGGCTGTATTTCGGCTATCTGGCGGCCGTTAAGGAACAAAACGGCGCGGCGATGTCGCTGGGCCGGACCTCGACCTTCATTGATATCTACGCTCAGCGCGACCTGGACAACGGCGTTTACACCGAGGAAGAAATCCAGGAATTCATTGATCATTTCATCATGAAGCTGCGGCTGGTCAAGTTTGCCCGTACCCCGGAATACAACGAACTGTTCTCCGGCGATCCGACCTGGGTCACGGAATCGATCGGCGGCGTCGGCATCGACGGCCGGCATCTGGTCACCAAGTCTTCCTTCCGTTACCTCCATACCTTAAAGAATCTGGGCACCGCGCCGGAACCGAACCTGACGGTGCTGTGGTCGACGCGGCTGCCGCAGAACTTCAAGCGATTCTGTGCCAAGACCTCGATCGAGTCCTCGTCCATCCAGTATGAAAACGACGATCTGATGCGCGTTACCCATGGCGACGATTACACGATCGCCTGCTGCGTCTCCTCGATGCGCATCGGCAAGGAAATGCAGTTCTTCGGCGCCCGCGCGAATCTGGCGAAGTGCCTGTTGTACGCGATCAACGGCGGCGTCGATGAAATTTCCGGCAAGCAGGTCGGACCGGAATACCGGCCGATCACTTCGGAATATCTGGATTACGACGAAGTTATGCACAAATACAAGCAGATGATGAAGTGGCTGGCGCAGGTCTATGTTAACGCGCTGAACATCATCCATTATATGCACGATAAATATTGTTACGAAAAGCTGCAGATGGCGCTGCATGACAAGGACGTCAAGCGCTGGTTTGCCACCGGCATCGCGGGTCTGTCCGTCGTTGCCGATTCACTCTCCGCGATCAAATATGCCAAGGTCAAGGCGATCCGGGATGAACGCGGCATCGTCGTTGATTATGAAGTTGAGGGCGACTTCCCGAAATACGGCAATGACGACGAACGCGTCGATGCGATTGCCAGCGAGATCGTCCACACCTTCATGACCTACATCAAGGGCAACCACACCTACCGCGGCGGTATTCCGACGACCTCGATCTTAACGATCACCTCCAACGTCGTCTATGGCAAGAACACCGGTTCCACGCCGGACGGCCGCAAGAAGGGCGAACCGTTCGCACCGGGCGCCAATCCGATGCACAAGCGCGACAGCCACGGCGCCGTTGCTTCGCTGGCTTCGGTTTCCAAGCTGCCGTTTGCGGATGCGCAGGACGGTATCTCCAACACCTTCTCGATCATTCCCAACGCGCTGGGTAAGGAGATCGTCACCAGCGGCGATCTGGAAGTCGAGCTGGAGCTGGATGAAATTGAAAGCAACGAATAAACGATGAAGCAGGAACAGCTGATCGACGATTTGATCGCGCAGCTGGACCAGTCCTTCGCCGCCGGCGTGGGCCATGTCAACGTCAGCGTCGAGGGATCGACGGTTCAGCTGGAGAAGATCGACAAAAATGAAGAAAGCCTGGTCAAAGAAGTGGAAACGCTGGGCTGTCTGGATTGTGAAAAACAGAATCTCGCGTGCAAGACCCCGACGTTAATGGAGGGGCTGGACCGGAACGAAGAATAAAGGAGGAAACGAATATGAGTACGATGGATCAACAGATCGACAACCTGGTATCGCTTTTGGACGGTTATGCCGAAAAGGGCGGACATCATCTGAACGTCAACGTTTTCAACCGGGAAACGCTGCTGGACGCTCAGGCGCATCCGGAAAAATATCCGCAGCTGACCGTGCGCGTCAGCGGTTATGCGGTCAACTTCAACAAGCTGACGAAGGCGCAGCAGGACGAAGTCATTTCGCGGACCTTCCACGAACAGATTTAACGGCGTATGAGCGAAGGCCGGATTCATTCGCTGGAAAGCTTCGGCACCGTCGACGGGCCGGGCGTCCGGCTGGTTGTGTTTGTCCAGGGCTGTCCGATGCGCTGCCGGTATTGTCATAATCCTGATACCTGGCGGTGCGAGGGTGGTCAAATGATGAGCGCAGCGGAAATTCTTCGGACATACAAACGCAACGAAGCGTTTTACCGCGGCGGCGGAATCACGGTGAGCGGCGGGGAACCGCTGGGACAGAAGGAATTTGTCAGGGAGCTGTTTGCGGCGGCGAAGCAGGCTGGAATTCACACGTGTCTGGATACGTCGGGGATTTTATTTGATCCGTCCCATCCGGAAGCGTTCGATTCTCTGCTTGAGGTCACGGATCTGGTGCTGCTGGACATCAAGCAGATCGATCCGGCTCAGCACCGCTGGCTGACCGGACAGGACAATGAGCGGATTCTGGCGTTCGCCAGGTATTTGAATGCGAAGCAGGTTCCGGTCTGGATCCGGCACGTCTATGTCAACGCGTCCCTGAACCCGCCTGAGCAGTTATTCGCGCTGGGTGAGTTTTTAGGCACGCTGCACAATGTGAAAGCGGTCGACGTTCTGCCTTATCATACGATGGGCAAAGTCAAGTATGAGCAGCTGGGGCTGGCCTACCCGCTGGAAGGGATTCCGCAGGCGACGATGGACCAGGCCCGCCAGGCCCGCTCAACCATTCTTCAAGGCATGCGAAAAGCGCGGCGTCAGACTGTGTCCTGATAGGAACAATCTGAAAGCTGACTGGCATAAAAAAACACGCTGATGGAATTTCTGACTTCGGAGATTCTATGCAGCGTTGTTTTTGTGTGAGTCCGGCGAAGATCAGCATGAGATTTTCGCGGTTTAATCCCTGATCAGATACGCAAACCCGATGCAGGCAATTTCGGCGGTTAGTCCTGTGCGGTATAAATTGTTTTTCCAAACGTATAAGCGGTGTCCAGATAGCCGGTATCCTCAATGTGCTTCGGATCCCCGCAGCCCCCGCAGCCGCCGGCCAGGACATGACCTTTGTCATGCCAGCCCAGATAATTTGAAATCACGTGCTGATAATAGGATAACGCCTGCTCGAAGGTCCACCAGTTGTCATCCGCCGCGCTCATCAGTAAAGCACAGTCCAGATCCGGGTATTTTCATACCGGCCGAACGGCGGATTCGGATCTTCGCTGCAGGTCGCGTACAACCGTTCCAGAACATTTTTGATGACACCGGTCAACGTCCAGTAACGCAGCGCTGAAGCGAAGACGACAAGATCGGTGTTTTTGATCGCTTCATAAATTTCTGTCATGTCGTCCTGCTGCACGCAGCCTTTGCCATACCGGCATTGATCACACCCCAGACAACAGCGGATATCCCGGCTGCCAAGAAAAATCGAAGTGACTTCGTGACCTTGCGAAGCGGCGCCCTGGGCAAAACTGTCGGCCAGCTTCACCGTGTTTCCTTCCGGCGAAGCACCGATTAAAATCAAAATCCGTCGTGATGGGACATCTGTAAACGAGCCGATTTCCTGCGCCGCACAACCAGGCAGGATACTCATTGTCGCAACGCCGCAGGTGCCGACGGCTGCACTTTTAAGAAAAGTTCTTCGAGACATAATTCCCATGATTATTCTCCTCCTTGTTTCTCATCATAAAGTCTGGAATAACTCGAGAGTCAAGGATTTTCTGGAAATTTATTGAACTTCGGCCGGAATCCAGAGTTCATATCTGCGAGTTTGTTTTCCCTGGTCATAGTCCAGGCTTAATACCCGGCAGATCCAATCTCCTTTTAATTGAATCTGCATCTGCCTGAGCTGCGTCAGTAACGGAAGCAGGTCTGAGGATTGAATGACGGCCTCTGTTTGAATGATCGTTCTAAGACATTTTTGATCCGGCAGACTGCGAATCGGATTCTGAGTTTGAAATCCATGCCGGGCTGCCGCCTCCGCTGTGACAATAAAACCAAAATCGAAATCACTTCTCTGCGCTTCAAGGAGATCGACAGGAGCGAGAACGGCGCAGGTAAATAAGTTCCGGTATTGCATGACCGGCTGATAGAGCGGACTGAAAATCATCGCTTCATTCAATTCGTCATGATGGCTGTAACAAAAGAAATAACTGAGTGGCGTATCAATCCAATCCCATCGCATCAGCATTGATGGAAAAAGCGCGCGGGCTTGCTTATAGCCGCTCAATTTATTTAGGGCCAGCTGTGTATCCTCTAATTGATGCCGGAGCGCTTGTTCCCGTTCTTCCAGCAGCCGACTCATTTCGGTTTCCGTCAGGGTATGCATCAGGATTTCGACTTCCCGGATTGTAAAACCCAATGCTGTCCAGTTCGCGCAGTCGTAGAGCCGGCGGATTTCACTGGCGGAATATTCTCGGTAGCGGCTTTCCGGATCCCGCGGCGGATTGATAATCCCTTTCTTTTCATAAAAACGGATCGCGTCGGGACTCATATTCAGAAGCTTGGCAATGACATTGATTTTAACAGGCTGAGTCATCAGATCATCCACCCTGTCTTTCATTTTAACATTGAATATCCTTTTTGCGGGAATTAAGATTATGGAATAAGCAGCTATGGTTAAGCTTTCCCAGATTAGTAATTAAACGAAAGAGAAGGCAGAGAACGAGCAAAAAGCTGTGTTATTTCTATTACGCAAAAGGGAAGATTCCCGCTTCAGAAAAAGATGAAAGAAAGGATCATGAAGGAAAGAAAAACATTGATGGCTCATTTTTGAAAAAGGGATTCATTTTATTCGCTTTCTTGTGCGTTTGGCAAAATTGTAGATTGTCATTCGTCTCAAAAAGCATTCTGTGCAAACTTTCGCGGCGTGATCTTCTTTCTTCACACGGGAAAAGTGCGGCTTGGGTTCGATTGCTTGTCAGGCTGAATATAAAAGAAAAGAGCGATCCGAATGGAGGCTCTTTTCGTTATTGATTGGTTATTTTAAGGCTTCGGCGATCGCTTCCGCGGCCAGTTTGCCGGAGGTCAGCGCCCAGCCGTTGTTGGCGCCGGATGGGGAATCGTCGCCCATGACGCCGCCGACGGTTTCCCCCGCCGCGTACAGCCCCGGAATAACCGTGTCGGAAGTATTCTTCACTTCCAAATTTGTCGTCACAACCAGACCGCCCATGGTTGTCGCAAAGCGCGGTTTCTGTTCGACCAAATAATACGGGCCTTCACCGATCTCTTTTGTCAGATACTCGGCAGCGCGGCCAAATTCTTCATCCTTGCCGTTTTGCACAAAGGTGTTGTACGTCTTGACGGTATTTTCCAGCGCTTGAGCGTCCATGCCGACGATTCCGGCCAGTTCCGCCAAAGAATCCGCATGCGCGAAGACTGGCGTCGTCTTGCCGTTATTGTCCAGCCAGCCGTTGATATCGCCTTCGGAGATTCCGCCGGTAGCCAGCTTGCTTTTAAAGAGATCGAAGGTGGAGGCGTCCATCAACAGGTATAACATGCCGTCCGTCTGCTTCAATTCGGTTTCCAGAATCGTCCGGTTCGACGCTTTTTCATTGACGACGCGCTGACCTTCCTTGTTGATCAGAATTGCGCTTTCGCTGAAGGCCGCGATGTTGCCGGCGATCGTGGACTTCGCGATGCCTTCGGAGACTTCGATGCCGTTGGGATAACGTTTGCCGTATTCCATCAATCGGGTTGCCGCGTTAACGTTTTCCGCCGTGGCCATCACGATGCCGTCGCCCGTGGAGGACGCCGGTCCATAATACAGCGCGCTTTTCATCTCGTCATTTAACAGATCCTTGTTATTGCCATAACCGCCGGTCGCTAACAGCACGGCTTTGGCGTTGATCGTATACTCTGTTTTCTCATCCGCCGCTTTGACCCCGACAACTGCGCCGGTCTGGTCAATGATCAGCTCGCTGGCGCGTGTACTCAACAGAACTTCCGCGCCGCTGGCTTCGACGGCTTCCCGCAGCACTTTCGCGGCTCCCGCGCCGCCGCCTTCATACGCTAATTCGCGGTCGTGCGAATATTCCGCCAGCTTGTGCAGTCCGCCGTCCAGATCAAAGTTCAGCTTAACACTGTCATGCAGCCAGTCGGTCGTTGCGCCGACATTCTCTGCGTACAGCTGGATCAGTTCCCCAACGTTCAGGTTTGCGCCGTTGGCCATGAAATCCTCAACCATGCTTTCGACTGAATCGTCGCTCACGCCGGCCTGCTTCTGCAGGTCGCTGCCCATCACGACCTGATTGCCGCCGCTGATCGAAATCGCGCCGCCCATAAACGACATCTTTTCCACCAAGACGACGTTTAAGCCTGATTCTTCAGCCCGGATTGTCGCAGCCATGCCCGCTGCGCCGCCTCCGACAACGACCAGATCGGTATCCAAGGTTTTGGCTTCTTTTTCTGCCGCCGTTTTGTTTCCGGCCGTCTTCAAGGCTTCCACATCGCCTCCAGCCTGCGTGACGCAGTCTTCCACCGCGGCTAAAATCGCTTCGCTGGTATGCGTGGCGCCGGATACGACGTCGACCGCCAAGGTCTGTCCGTCAACGATCGCCTGCGGAATCGAGGTCAGCGGCGCGGATGCGATCGCTTCGGTTTCCTGCTGATTTTTGACGACGACGCTGCTGATCGCGTCGGCGGTGAAGGTGACTTCCAGTTCTACCGGGCCGTTATTGCCCTGGGCGGAAGCCGTGTAGGTTCCCGCTTTGTACTGCCCGGATGCCGGTTCTTCGTTCTTCGGCGTTCCGGAACACGCCGCTAACGAGAATGCAAGCAGACAGGCGGCCAGCGCTTTGCCGGTCTTGATTGTCCAATTCTTTTTCATTGCTTTTCTTTCCTCCTGAGTTGCCTTTTTATTGTAAGCATATCAATTTTGTGAATAAAGAAATAAAATAGAAAATATTCATAGCTGGAAGCTATAAATTTAAGTATAATAAAGAAAAAGAGGAATTCGTTATGAACCTGAATCAGCTGATTTATTTTGAAACGCTGGCTCAGCTTGAACATGTAAGCCGGGCCAGTGAAAAACTGAATATCGCTCAGCCCAGTCTGTCCAAAGCGATCGCCAATCTGGAACAGGAGTTAGGCGTCGATTTGTTTGAGAAACAAGGCCGCAACGTCGTGCTGACCCGGCAGGGGAAGCTTTATCTGGACTATGTTCAGAAAGCGCTCAAAAGTCTGGAGGAAGGGCGCTCTGCTTTACAGCGGATGCAGTCGGAGCTGAATCTGCGGATTGATATCGGGTTTGTGTCTTCTTTACAGGCGCGGATGATGCCGCAGCTGTTGGCAGACTATCGCCAGGCGACCGGTTCGCAGACGCGCTTTGCCTGTTATGAAGGAACGACGGTCACCTTGTTGGAACAGCTGGAGGAAGGAACATTGGATCTGGCTTTGGGCTCTGAGCCCCGGGATCCCGTACGGTTTGGATCGGATCCGGTGTTCCGTCAGGAGCTGGTCGTGCTGACGCCGAAAACAGCGCGCTGGCAGGGCGTTTCATCTTTATCGTTAGAGCAGGTTGCGGCGCAGCCGCTGATCCTGCATACCCGCAATACCGGGATGCGGAAGATTGTGCTCGATTTGTTTGAGGAAGCAGACTTAAAACCGGAGGTGGCTGAAGAAGCAACGGAAGAAAGCATGATCGCTTCACTGGTCGCGATGGATCTGGGAATCGCGATCGTGTCGCTGTCGCCCGCCGTGCAGCTGCCGACGGTGAATATCCTGCGGCTGGATCATCCGAAAAATTACCGGTATATCCATTTGATTTATTTGCGTCATCATTATTTAAGTCCGGCGGTCCGGCATTTTCAGAACTATGTCCTGAAGTGGGCGCAGACTCCTGCCGCTGCCTGAGACAGGCTGTTTTAAAATCGGTTCACGCGGCTGATTCTTTTGATCGGCCGTTTTTTTATGGATGACAGACCGGCGGTAGTCTTTGAAACCGGAAGATTCTGGATTGTACAGAAGTTGGATATTCCTGCTAAAATGACCGTAATAAAAGTGTAAGAGTCGGGTTGTTCGGATAATGGTAAAATAAAGGTGAAACCGGAAGACCGGTTTGGAATAAAACGTCGGCTTGCAAGCTGCGCAGCGAAGATGTGATATGTTCAGGAATTTATGACGATCAATCCGTTTTACGGAAAAGCCGCGGGGCAGATCGGAAAACGTTCAATTAGAAGGTAGGGATGGCTATGGCGCAACCTTGGAAACGACTGTACTGCTTTCTCATAACCGGACTTCTGCTTTTAGGCGGCTGCGCTCCGGCGATGAGGAAAGCGATGCAGAATGAGGAAAATAAACCGGGTGAGGAAGTTTTGAAGCGGCCGGAAGAAGAGAATTTAAGCTTAACGGAACAGGCGCGCGTGTATCCGATTGAACTGACGCCGGGGCGGATCTGGCTGGTGAACCGCGATGGCGAAACGGTCGGCGCGCAGTCCCAATCAGCATTGATTTACGATCAGCTGACACGCCAGCCGCAATACAAAGTAAAAACGAGGCGGTATCTGGACGGGGAAACGGACGAATATGGGCAGCCTGTTTATACCAACCAGTCGGCGTTGTTCTCGCTGGAGGATGAGTGTCTGGCTGATTGGGATGATGTGATTTACGAGGGCGGCGCCGGCCGTCTGGTCATTCGGCGCGACTACGCCGACGAATTTGATTCGATGATGGATCTTCCGGAAACCTACCGGACTGCGCTGGTGGACGGCGTGACGCAGACGGTGGTGCAGGAGGCGATCTTTCAGCTGAAAGCGATTGACGAGGAACATCTGATCGCGCTGGACAAAGACCGCCGGCTGTTGGGCGTCGTCGATCGTGAAGGCCGGGCGGTATCGGGATTTCCGGCCGCAGAAACGTATTATGATCCGGAAGCGGCGTTGGGACGGATTGTCGCCAGCTCGGTCAGCTTTCTGGACAATGAGGCGCGCCGGACCGATACGCTGCTGGACGTCAACCTGAATCCGCTGTTCAGCGCGCCGCGCATCAATATGGTTTATAAGGGGCTGCATGGTCCGTATTTTATTACCTATCAGAAAAACCGGACTGAAATCATCAGCGCGGATACGCTCAAACCGGTCTATGTCGTCGATCCGGAACAGGAGTTTACGTATTTTGACGGCGAAGTGCTGATCGTCTATGGTGAAAACGCGCAGACCGGCGAAGAAACCATGCGCCTGCTTGATGTGGATGGCAACGAACTGTTTTGCGCCGAAGATCTGATCAGCGCCCAGCCGCAGTCGTCGAAGGCCCGGGCCGAACAGTTTCTGGCGGTCGAAGCGGAAACCGCGATGGTGATCGACCGGAACGGGCAGGTCTTAAAGTCTCAGACGATTCCAGGATTGTCAGGATTGTATTGCGATCGGGAAGGTTTTTATTTCTACGAGGCTTATAATCCGGAAGGCAAGATCCGGACAGGGATGCTCGATGCAACTCTGCAGATCGTAATCCCGGCCGAAACTTATGAAACGCTGGCGATCGCAACGCTGCAGGACTATCTGATCGAACCGATGGATTATTTATTGGCATCGCGCAGCGTTAAGAACGCGGAGCTGACGGATATTCTGGATTTAAACGGAAATGTGATCTTTGCCGGGGCGAGTCGGATTTTCAGCCGTGGGCAGGATCGCTTCGCCGTCTTGCGGGGTGAGGAAGCCGGTCTGATCAACGGGCAGGGCGAGTGGCTTGTAAAGCGGTCGGTTTACAGTCTGGGTTGGGATGATTAAGGAGGAATGCGGGATGAAACGAATAGCGGGATTGTTGATCGCAGCCGGTCTGGTATTGAATGGCTGCGTGGCAAAGTCTGAACCCGAGCCGGCATATCAGGCCGAAAGTTTTCCGCTGGCGGCGGCTTCCTGGCCGCTGCAGTCCTTACTTCAGAATTTGCATCGGCAGCTGAGTCCGGATCCAGACTGGCTTCCGCCCGAGGCCAGCGGCAGTACGCAGGCGGCCTGGCGCAGCCTGATTCAGGTGGTCAATCCGCAGCCGCGGATGATTTTGGCCTATGAGCCTTCCGCCGCGATGCGTCGGGAATTACAGGATTATGATACGCTGTGGCAGGCGCAGACGATCGGCTATGACGCGCTGGTGATGATCACCGGCAGCGAAAATCCCGTCGATTCGCTGAGTCTGGACCAGATCCGCGATATTTACGCGGGGAAGATTACCAACTGGAAGCAGGTCGGCGGACTGGACCAGCCGATCCGGATTTACGCACAGGATGAAAACAGCGGTCTGCAGACGGCGTTTGAACGTCAGGTCATGCAGGGCGTTTCGATTGTCAATCCAACGCTGGACTGGTTCTATGAGCGGGCCGGCGTCGTGCGTCAGGCGGTTGCGGCTTTCACTCCCACCTCAGACGCGCTGGGCTTTTCCAGCCGGCTTCTGGTCAGTCAGGTCAATCCGTCGCCCGATCTCAAGCTCCTTCGCGTCAACGGCGCATCGGCAAATGCGAAAACGTTGGAAAACGGGAAATATCCGCTGAAACTCCCCGTCTTGCTGGCAAGCAACACCGCCTCGGACGCAACGATTGCGGGAATTACCGACTGGCTGTTAAGTGTACCAGGGAAGCGGTGGTTAAGCGATCAGGGGCTGTTTCCCACTCAATAAAAGAAGATGAAAATCATGCTTGGTTTGAAGTCAGCGTCGGCTGTGCTGACGACCCGGCTGTTTTTGACAGCAGTCAGACGGCTTCCGCTCCCATTCGGGAAGAAACCGCAGCGCCTGCCGCGATTTCCGGCATAGAACCAGCCGCGGTGTCCATTTCATTTTTCAGGAAGAACTTCGTTCTCAAAGTCAATCCCACAGGTGTTCACTCTTTAAGAAAGGATGGATCATTCCGACGTCAAGCTGTTGGCTGCAGACGGCGTGAGACCGGATTCTGATTCTATCGCCAGGGATCAATATTCACTGATCCATGAATTTAACGCGGTGATCCGGGCGGACGAGGCGCTGGACTGTCCGGCGTGGATTTTGCCTGAATGGCTGAAAACGGACGACGCCCGCCAGCGGATCCGGGATGAAGGCGATGTCCTGGCGAATTAATGGAGTTTGTAAGCTGTCCCTTCCAGTTTTGATCACAGGTGTAAAAATCCGTTTCCGATGGCTTCCGGCGCGGATTTTTTTATCGTGAAATTTTTATTCATCTACCCTTTACAAATGCAGGAAATTCTTACCGGAAACGGGTGACTTTTTCAGACTGATATGCTACACTGAATTCTGTTTTCGGGATAAGGAGAAGGTTATGGAGAAAGAAGAAACTTTATTATCGGGGGATATTAAAAAGACGTATGTTTCCTATCTGATTCCGACGATCGTGGGGATGCTGACAAATTCGGTCTACTGCATCGTCGACGTCATGTTCGTCGGTTTGTGCATCGGCGCGCAGGGCTTGGCGGCATTTAACATCGCGATGCCGGTCTATACGATTTATTCTTCGTTAGGCTTAATGCTGGGGGTTGGCGGCGCGGTGACCATTTCCGTGCTGATCGGCAAGGGGCAAAAGGAACAGGTCGACAAGGTGTTTACGCTGACTGTTTTGTGCTGCATGCTGATCGGCATGGTGATGAGCGCCTACGGTTTGCTTTTTCCAGACGCCTTCGCGCGGATGCTCGGCGCCAGTCCGCAGCTGATGCAGGGAGTGAAAGATTATTTACAGCCCCTGCATTGTGTCGCGCTGATCTATATTCTCAACTGTACGATGCAGGTCATCATTCGCGCGGATTACAACCCGAAGCTGGTCATGTTAGCGGCGGTATGCGGCAACGCGACCAACATTATCTTTGACTGGCTGTTTGTTTCCGTCTTTCAATGGGGGCTGTTCGGCGCGGCGGCCGCGACGGCGCTGGGCCCCTGCGTCGCCATGAGTATCTGGATTTTCCATTACCTGTTAAAGAAAAATACATTTACGTTTACAAGGCGTTTCTGGGATTTCTCACTGCTGCAGCGGATCTTCAAAAACGGCGTCGGTACGTTTATTCTGGAATTGAGCCTGGGCTGCGTCGTGATTTTCTTCAACATCGTGCTGCTGGATGTCAGCGGTCAGGACGCCGTGGCGGTATTCGCGATCATCTCAAATATCGCGTATGTCGGAAAAGGCATTTTTAACGGAATTTCCCAAGCGGCCCAGCCGATGCTTTCCGTCAACTACGGCGCGCGGAAGATCAAGCGCGTGCAGGCCACGCTGAGAACGGCGTTAGTCTGCGCGTTAATTTTCTCCTTGGGCTGTTATCTGTTGATTCTGATTTTCCCGCAGCCGATCATCGGTTTCTTCATCAGTTCCTCCGATGCCGGCTTGATCGGCCACGGCGTCTGGGCGGCGCGGATTTACTTTATTTCGTTTGTATTTACGGCGGTGAATACAGTTCTGATGTATTACTTTCAATCGGTGGAAAGTATTAAGGTAACGACGATGATCGCGCTGATGCGGGGATTGATCTTCATCCTGCTCGGTCTGGCGGTGTTCCCAAAATTTTTAGGCGAGCTGGGCGTATGGCTGACGATCACCTTCGCGGAGGTGGCGACGTTATTGATCGCGCTGCCAATCAAGCGGAAGCTGGATCGGCTGTTGGCGGGCGAAGCGGTTGAATAGCGGCTGGCGGCGATGAGTGTGAAAAGATCGGATTTCCTGAAACGGAGCTCCGATCTTTATTTATATTCTTAATTTATACTCCGCAAAGACCGCTGCCCTCCTTCGACATTAGAGAAAAGCTTTGGAGCACGTTGAATAAAAGCGCTAAAGCAGCCGGAGGATCAGGGCTGCCAGAAGCACCAGCGCCGAACAGATCCAGGGCAGACATAGAATTCCGGCAGCGATCAGATGAAATTTTTTATGCATCATCATCGCCGCGACATACTCCCGGATAAACGCGTTATAGGAAAAATAAGCGACGGTGCGCGAGCCGATTCCGCTGCATCGGCGAATCCCGGCCTTGCGGGATAACAAACCCGCGCGGAAGACGTGATAATCGCTCGTGCAGAACAGACATTTATAACGCTTTTTCTGTTGATCCATGATTTTCTTGGAAAAGACCATGTTTTCGTACGTGTTGACCGACTGGTTTTCCACCATAATCCGCGTTTCCGGTACACCCTGTTCCAACAAATAGTCTTTCATCACTTCCGCTTCCGCCCGCGGCTCGTCCGGTCCCTGACCGCCGGAGGGGATCAGAATCAGTTCTTTTTTTCTTCCCGGGAAAAAGCGGTGCTTTCTGGCTTCCTGCCGCCAATAGAAGGCTAACGCCCGATCGCAGCGCTGCTTTAACAACGGCGTCAAACCCTGATCGGTCACCTTGCAGCCGAGGATGATCAGAAAATCCTGATTCAGCAGCGGCCGGTTGAGCTTGAACAGCCAGCTGGACACCAGATAACAGACAAAGGTGAAGATCAGATATAAATACAGGACCGCGCCGGCTAAAAACGCCAGGTTGAGAATCCAGGGCAGCGATTGGGAGTGCGAGAGCCCCATGGGGATAACGAACCAGCCCAGCAGAAATGCCAGACCGAAGATCAGCGACAGGCTGTGCTGAACGCTGACACCTTCCTTCGCCCATAGCTGCGGCGAACGCATCAAAAGGACCGCCCCCAGAATCAGCGACAGGATCGGAAAGAGAAACAAGGCGAACAGAAACAGCCCGATCCCGGCTAACAGCCAGAATGAATTCTGGGCATTCAGTGCCAGCAGCGTCAGATCACCCAGAATCAGAAACAGTCCGAATGTCAGCAGCACCCCGTTAAAAATCCGCCGCTTATCGCTGAGATAAAAAATTAAAAATAATCCGAAATAAATGGCTGTCGCCAAAATGGCGAAATTCAGAAGTTCTCCCATTTGTTCGATTCCTCGCTTTATTCTGATTCCATTATACCCTTTCCGCTCTGTTCCGACACGTCTTGTCGTGATAAAATGAAAGAAAAACAGGAGGCATTTATGATTGTTTTACGACAGGCAGAGGTTTATGCCCCGCAGTTTGCGGGACGTCAGGATATTTTGATCGCCGGCGGCGAAATTGTGAAGATGGCAGAACATCTGGATTGCGGGCAGGTGCAGGAGATCGACGCGTCCGGGAAGATTGCGGTTCCCGGCTTGATCGACCAGCACATTCACATCACCGGCGGAGGCGGCGAAGGCAGCTTTCATACGAAAACGCCGGAAGTTCAGCTTTCTTCTCTGATTGAAGGCGGCATCACAACCCTGGTCGGCTTGTTGGGCACCGATGGTTTTTCACGATCCGTGGAAAATCTGGTTTCCAAAGCCAAGGCGCTGAAAGAGGAAGGACTGAGCGTCTATTGCCTGACTGGTTCGTACAGTTATCCCAGCGTAACGCTGACGGGCGATGTGAAAAAAGACATTCTGTTTATCGACGAGGTGATTGGCGTGAAGCTGGCGCTGGCCGATCACCGCAGCTCCAATGTGACGCTGGATGAGCTGATCCGGCTGGCTTCCGACGCTCGTGTCGCGGGCATGCTTTCCGGCAAGGCGGGAATTGTGACGCTGCACATGGGCGATGATCCGCAGGGGTTGAACAAGGTGTTCGACGCGATAAAGCAGACGGCGATCCCGGCGAAGGTTTTCCATCCGACGCATGTGACGCGCAACCCGATGCTGTTTGAACAGGCGCTGGATTTTCTGGAGCTGGGCGGCTGGATCGATCTGACCGCCGGCTCGCGCAAAGAAAAGAGCTGCGGGGATTATATTGAGGCTGCCAAACAACGGGGACTGGATACATGCCGGATCACGGTGAGCTCGGATGGTCAAGGCAGCTGGTCTACTTATGACGCGCGCGGCAATTTGACTCAGATCGGGGTGTCCAGCGTCAAAGCGCTGCACGAACAGCTTGTACGGATGGTCAAGGAGAACGAGTTTGATTTAGCCGAGGCGCTGAGCTATGTCACAAGCAATCCGGCTGACGCGCTGCAGTTAAGCCGCAAGGGCCGGCTTCAGGAAGGGATGGACGCGGATATCGTGCTGCTGGACAAGGATCTGGCGATCGACACCGTGATCGCCCGCGGTCAGCTGATGATGAAGGACAAGCAGCTGCGGGTGCGGGGAACCTACGAATAAAGATTCAAACCCTGAAGTTCACGGTGGAATCGACCGGAAATCCATGATTCGTGGACAAAGTCAAGCAGGCATGGATTGCGCTCATCCCCCGGGTTAATCGTACAATGAAGGCGAGGAAAAGGAGGGATTGAGAATGGATGCGGAAACCATGGGAAAACGCATCGCACAGCTGCGCAAAGCGCGGAATCTGACACAGCAGCAGCTGGCCGATCAGCTCAACGTCACCAACCGCGCCATTTCCCGATGGGAACGGGGCGAGGGTTATCCGGAAATTACGCTGCTGCCCAAGCTGGCGGACAGTCTGGGCGTCACGACGGATGAAATTTTAGGTCATAGAACAAGGAAACAGCCGGGGATGCGGTTTGCTCAGCAGCCGCAGGTCATCATCGGAATCGGTCTGGTGCTGATTTTCGCTGCGGAAATCGGACGCCGGCTGCAGCCTCAGCAGAGCAATCTTCTGGCTTTGGCGGGGCTGACGGTGTTTTTGATTCTGGGGATGATCGTTGTGATGCTGCGGCTGCCGATGAACAGACTCAGCGGTATGATTTACAGCGGCTCCGGATTCTTTTTCGTGACGCAGCTTGCGGCCCAGTGGATTTATCTGTCACTGCTGCGGTATGTAGGACCAGTGCCGTTTACTGGAGCAGTGAACCCCTATTATTTTGCTTTGCAGGAGAAGATGCAGTATCCGGTTGCTTTACAAGTTCAATCGCTGCTGACGCAGGCGATGTGGCTGCCGGGGATGCTGGTGTCGCTGACGGTGTTTCTGCTTCTGAATTGGAAAGTGAACTGGTACGCGAGCACTTCCGGTTGGATCAAACTGATCAAGTCGATGATCTGGCTGGGACTGAGCATTCTGATTCTATCCGTGATTGTATTCAGACAATCGTTGCAATGGGATTGGACGGAACTGCCGCCGCAAAGCTACGCGCGTCTGTCGCAGCTCTATCCGGCCGTGATTTCAGTCTTGATCGTGACGGCGCTGGCAGGTCTGTTGTTTATCTGGCGGTGGCGCCGGCAGGATCGTACCGCCGGAGTCTTGATCCTTTTATTACTGGGCTTTTACGGCAGCGTGCTTCCTGTGCAGAAATTGGATTATTATTTCTTTAAGGCGGAAAAGTTGATTCCGGATATTGCCAAAATTACTGAGGGATGGGACCGGATTCATCTGGTGGTGCAGTGGGACCGTCCGTTCTGGTTTGCGGGCATCGTCTGTCTGGGGATGAGTTTATTTTTGATTTATCGTCAGGAGAACACGGGTTCCGGGAAACTTTCCGTTAAAAACCTTGCGTCGCTGCGGCTGAGGCCGGAAATCTGGAAACGGAAGGCCGATTGATCGGACAGCCATTTGATATGAATTCCAGAATGAACTTCAAAGTTCAATGCAAAGAAAAGGACAGGAATCGCAGGATGAGTGAAACCAAAGAACCGATTTTCCGTTATGGGAAAACGGAAATTGAATATTTAAAGCAGCGGGATCCGAAGCTGGGCGCGCTGATCGATCAGATCGGTCCGATTGAACGGGCTGTCGATACCGATCTGTTTTCGGCAATCGTGCATCATATCGTCGGGCAGCAGATTTCTACGAAGGCTCAGCAGACAATCTGGCAGCGGATGCGGGACGGCTTGGGCGAAATCAGAGCGGAAACGATATTGGCGGCCGGGATTGAGCGACTGCAGGCGTTTGGCATGACGTATAAAAAAGCGGCGTATATCGAGGATTGCGCGCGGAAAGTAACCACCGGCGAGCTGGATCTGGACCAGCTGCCGCGGCTGCCTGATGCGGAAGTGATCCGGCAGCTTGTTTCGCTGAACGGGATCGGCGTGTGGACTGCAGAAATGATTCTTCTGTTCTGTCTGCAGCGGCCGGACGTATTCAGCTATGGCGATCTGGCGATCCTGCGCGGATTGCGGATGGTGTATCATCATCGGAAAATCGACCGCAAGTTGTTTGCGAAATACCGCCGCCGGTTCAGTCCGTACGGCAGCGTAGCCAGTCTGTATTTGTGGGTGATTGCGGGCGGAGCGGTGGAAGGCATGAAGGATTACGCGCCGAAACCGGTTCAGTCCAAACCCGTAAAACGCAAATCGCTGGTGCGGGTGCAGGAATGAACGACGTTCATTCTGTCATTGGCTAGGATAAGAAAGAGGTTTGAAAAGGAGGCTCACGATGATTTATACGACGCATTACGCTTCCCCGCTCGGCGATCTGCTTCTGGCAGAGAATGAGAATCAGCTGATCGGGTTGTGGCTGGAAGGCCAGAAATATTATCGCAGTACGCTGCGGGAAGCGGCGCAGGAACAAGCTGACCGTGCCGTCTTCATTCAGACGTCAGCCTGGCTCGACCGTTATTTTGCGGGGGAACAACCCGCGATCAGCGAATTAAGACTGGCGCCCCGGGGAAGTAAATTCCGGCAGGCGGTGTGGAAAAGCTTGTGTGAAATTCCCTATGGTCAGGTCACGACGTATGGGAAAATCGCCGGGAAGCTGGCCCGGCAGTTCGGCTTGGCGTCGATGTCGGCTCAGGCGGTCGGGGGCGCGGTCGGGCACAATCCGATTTCGATCATCATCCCTTGTCATCGGGTTGTCGGCACTCACGGAAGTCTGACGGGATATGCCGGCGGGCTGGATAAAAAAATTTTCCTGTTGCAGCGGGAAGGCGTCGACGTCAGCCGTTTCTCAATCCCTGAAAAGGGTACCGCACTGTAAACCGTTGACGAGGGAGCGGACGTGATCTATTCGGGAGAAATTGTTCAAGTCAGTCAGGGAGGAGCCGCAGTCAATCCGGCCTCAATGTGGAATCATAGATTAAGGAAGCAGAAGCAGAATGACAGAGAAGCGTTCTGCTTTTCTTGTGGCCCTCCGACTCCGGGAGAATTTGTTATCCAGCCGGATTGGGTTTAAAACCGGAATCATCGGCGATAACAAAAGCGAAGACATCCAGATTCTGTTTGGATAATCGAACATCGGAATTCCATGACGAAATTGAATTTAAAGTAGTTGACAAACAGAACTTATTGGAAGATAATACTAATAGAAAGTGATAATCATTATCAATTAAGGAGGAGAACAATGGATCCGAAAGCATTTTTCAAGCTCAGCTATGGTTTATATATCATCAGCACTGAAAGCGAAGGCAAACAGGCTGGCTGTATCGCAAATACATTCAATCAGGTGACCAGTTCGCCGGCGCAGGTCAGCGTAACTTTGAATAAAAACAACGCGACGGAACAAATGATCGAAAAGAGCGGAAAGTTTGCGGTTTCCGTTCTGGAACAGAGCGCCGGGATGGAATTGATCGGCCGGTTCGGTTTTCACTGCAGCCGCGATACCGATAAGTTCGCCGGGCTGGATTGCGGTATCGACGAACAGGGCCTGCCATTTGTGAAAGAAAACGC
The DNA here is from genome assembly GCF_015552275.1 of Holdemania sp. 1001302B_160321_E10. NCBI lineage: Bacteria > Bacillati > Bacillota > Erysipelotrichia > Erysipelotrichales > Erysipelotrichaceae > Holdemania > Holdemania sp. 1001302B_160321_E10. The sequence continues at coordinate 34,085 of NZ_JADNEM010000018.1, forward strand.
CGCTTCCCGCTTTTCCTGCAAAGTTGTAAAAACGGTGGATCTGGGAACGCACGTCATGTTTATTGCCGAAGTGATCGGCTGTGAAGTCCTGGATAACCAACCGGTTATGACTTACGAATATTATCATCAGGTCAAAAACGGCAAGACGCCGAAGAATGCGCCGAGCTATCAGGAAGAACCAAAGAAAACCGGAGGATGGCGCTGCTTGTTGTGCGGCTATGTCTATGAAGGCGAAATTCTGCCGCCGGATTTTATCTGCCCGATTTGCAGTGCTCCGGCTTCCGCGTTTGAAAAAATCTGACGCGCTTGGAAAACGAGTTATTTAAAACAGAATAGAAAAACAACAGAAGGAGAATTTCGATGAGAATGAAATCTAAAACCGTCATCATCACCGGCGGAGGAAAAGGCATCGGCTTCGGCGTTGCAACAGCTTTTGCGAAGGAGGGAGCCGATATTGTCATTACCGGCCGTCAGGAATCCGCGCTGCTCAGCGCCAGGGAAAAGCTGGAATCGGCTTATGGTATCCGCGTCGGTTATGTTGCGGGCGATCTGGGGCAGGAGGAAACAGCGGCGAAGGTTGTCGCCAAAGCGATCGAAATGACAGGCCGGCTGGATGTGCTGATCAACAATGCTCAGGCTTCCAAATCCGGCGTCATGCTTGCGGATCATACCCGGGAGGATTTCGATTTGGCGATTAATTCGGGTTTGTACGCGACTTTCTTCATGATGCGTGCGGCATTCCCTTATTTGAAGGAAACGCGAGGCAGTGTGATTAATTTTGCTTCCGGCGCAGGTCTGGCCGGCCGTTTGGGGCAAGCTTCCTATGCCGCGGCAAAAGAAGGCATCCGCGGTTTATCGCGGGTAGCGGCGACTGAATGGGGCGAATTCGGCATCAATGTCAATGTCGTTTGTCCGCTGGTGGAAACGGAACAGCTGCGGAAATGGAAAGAAGAATATCCGGATGTCTATGCCAAAACGATCAAGGGAGTTCCGTTAGGCCGGTTCGGCGATGCGGAGAAAGATATCGGCAGGACATGCGTCTTTCTGGCAAGCGAGGATGCTTCCTATATCAGCGGCGAAACGATCACGCTGCAGGGCGGCTCCGGCCTGCGGCCCTGAAACAGGCGCCTTACGCTGCGTAAGAATTCTTATTCTAATTTGGGCAAAGAGAAAAAAGACAGGCTGGACAAAGCATGATAACAACGCTTTGTCTCAGCCTGTTTCTTTGCAGGAGAAATTCTGCCTTGCCGCAAGTAAGAAGCTGCGGAATTCCGCAGCATTTTTTTTCCTGCGCCATTCTTTTTTTCGCAAGGAAGCAGGCTGTTCGGATTTGAAATTGATAAAGCGCTGATGCAAAAGCTGAAAAAACAAACAAATTCAAACCGCAGGCAAGGACTTTCAGAGAAATTCACGCTTCGCGAAACGAACAGGACGGAACCATGACGCCTGAATGAAGCAGTGATCAGGAAAGTCTGAACTTTGCGGAACACAAAGCGGGAAAACGGGCAGAATTCAGGCGAAGTCTTTTCCGCTAAAACGCAGCCGAAGTTGTGAAAAACTGCCCTTCAGAAGGGAATCGTATTATTTTCCTGTGGAAAAAACGTAAATTCAGGCAGAAAGAAGTAAGCCGGAAATTTTGTGTTTTCAAATCGTTAGGAATGCTCTAAAATATAACCGTCGGCAGAGCTGCCGGACCACTCCGCAGCTCAGGTTTAAACGCTGAATTTCAGCCGGAGGTTGCGTATGATTTCAAGGTTAAAGAAAATAAGCTGTTTGTTCGCCGTCGTCTTCCTGACGGTGTTTTGTTTTGTTCCCTCAGCGGCCAAAGCCCAGTCCTCAGAAGACGATGGGGAAGTATTAAAAGTTGCTTTCCCTGAAAACACCGGGATCAGTGAAATTTATGAAGACGGCACCTATGGCGGGGCGGTGTATGACTGGCTGCATGAAATTGCCAAGTATACCGGATGGAAATACGAATTCATCACCGGTTCTGCCAACGATCTTTTAAAAGGCATGGCGGATGGCGAGTATGATCTGATGGGCGGCATGTATAAAATCGAGGGAATTCGTGATTTGTACTGCTACCCGGAATACATCATGGGCTCCAATTATAACTTGCTGATTTATCCGCAAAGCGATTCGACGATCAAGAGCTTTGATTATTCCACGCTCAACGGCAAGAAGATCGGCGTTTTCAGCAGGGCGACGGCTAAAATCGAGCGGCTGAACAAATTTCTGTCGTTCAACAAACTGGATTGTGAACTGGTCTATTATTCCGACGCGCAGGCTTATGTTAATTGTCTGGACAATCAGGAAGTGGATCTGATGCTGGGCAACGACGTTTATCTGGAAGAAGATTATAATGTTGCCGCAAAATTTGAAGCCGATCCTTATTATCTGGTGACTTCGCTTAACCGGCCGGATTTGTGCGAGCAGCTCTCCGCGGCCATGAATGCGATTTATTCAGCGAATCCCAACTTTGCGGACGAATTGTATCAAAAATATTTTCCGCAGGATTACGTGAACAGGATTGATTTTACAGCGGAGGAAAAAGCTTACCTTGCCCAGTCGCCAACCCTGCGGGTCGCGGCGCTGAAAGAAAACTATCCGCTGTTGTATCAGGAGGGCGGTCAGCTCAAGGGCATTCTGCCCTCCTGTCTTCAGCTGATCACGCAGCGGACAAATTTGAATTTCGAATATGTATACGGCGAAACGATGACAGAACTGGAAACGCTGGTCCGTGAAGGAAAGGCGGATTTGATCGGCATGTATCTCAACGACGACCAGGCTGCCGATCAGTCCGGCTGGACGCGGACTCCGAGCTATGCCCGACTGGATCTGGTCGTGCTGATGAATAAGCGCACCTCAGCTTCGGCCAGTATGACGATGGCTGTGCCGGAAGGCATCACGATGAAGCCGACTCAGCCGGAGGATAAGATTCGCTTTTATAAGACTTATCTGGACTGCATTCGGGCGGTCAATGAAGGCCGGGCAGATTATGTGCGGATGCCGGCTGCCTTTGCGGAGGATTTTTACTCCCGTGATTATTATGCCAATATCAACCTGATCACGCTCAACAACGATCATGAGGAAGTGACGCTGGCGATGCCGCAGCCTGCCGATGTGCTGCTTTACTCGATCTTCAGCAAGGCTATTCATAATTTCTCACAAATGGAAAAAGAATGTCTGGTGTCGCAGAACCTGCTTCAGATTCGAAAGAGCGCAGTGACGATCAAATCGCTGCTGTATTCAAATCCGCTGATGATGCTGAGCGTATGCGTCGGGGGGATCGGCCTGATCTTTGCGGCGCTGCTGGTTTATTACCGCTCGCAGATGAAGACCCGGATGATGCGGCTGCAGCTGGAAAAAGCGGTTGAAACCGGCCGGGCGAAGTCGGATTTCCTCTCGCGGATGTCGCATGAGATCCGCACGCCGATGAATGCGATTATCGGTTTGACGAACCTCGCGCTGCTTTCCGGCGAGGCGACGCCGGCGATTGAGGAAAAGCTGACGAAAATTGATGCGTCCTCTCAATTTCTGCTTTCGCTGCTGAATGATACGCTGGATATGTCGAAAATCGAAAATCAGAAGATGAAAATCGAGGCCCGGCCGCTGGATCTGTCACGGATCTTAAAGCAGATGCAGGATATCTTTGAAATGCAGGCCCGGGAGAAAGGCAATCAACTGGAATTTGACATCGCTTTGGAAGATACCTGGTTTATCGGCGACGAACTGCGGTTAAGTCAGATCCTGACCAATCTGTTATCGAATGCCTGCAAATATACTGAGCGGGGACGGATCAAGCTGAGCGTTGCCGAGAAACGGCTGACCGATCAGTCCGGCGAGCTGTATTTCAGCGTAAAGGATACGGGCATCGGCATCGGCAAGGCTGAGCAGGAGAAGATTTTTCTGTCATTTGAACAGGCGGACAACCGCAATCAACAGACGCCGGGAACCGGATTGGGTCTGGCGATCAGCCGCAGTCTCGTTCAGCTGATGGGCGGCGAATTGAAAGTGAACAGTAAGCTGGGCGCAGGTTCTGACTTTTACTTTACAATCAAGCTGCCGCTGAGCGAAGCGCCGCAGGTTTGCGAGCCGGAAGTCCCGGAAACGGAACTGGATCTGGATGGGATGCGGATCCTTCTGGCGGAAGATAACGACATTAACGCCGAGATCACGATCCAGCTGCTGGAATTGAAAAATGTGATCGTGGAACGGGCGGAAAACGGGCAGCAGGCGCTTGATCTGTTTCAGGCCCGGCCGCAGGGATATTTCGATCTGATTTTAATGGATGTCAACATGCCGGTGAAAGACGGGATGACGGCGGTTCGCGAACTGCGCGGGCTGGATCGGGAAGATGCCCGTTCCGTGTTGATTTTTGCGATGACGGCCAATACATTCCAGGAAGATCGGGAAGCGGCGGTGCAGGCGGGCATGGATGATTTCCTGCCGAAACCTTTTGAAGTGGATCAACTTTATAACGCTCTGCGCAGCACCTTGCGGAAAAGATGAGCCACGAAGGACCTCTTACGCCGTTTCAAGGAAATTTAAATAACCGGAAGCGGATTGCCCAAAGCTCAACAAACAGCGCCGGCAGTCCGCTGTTTTTTTATTTCCCATTCTTGCTTAAGGAATGGAGAATGCAAATCCATTTTCAGGATGGACTTTCCTCGCAGATCGTGAGGAAATAAGACGCCGATGCCATAAAAGAACGCTTTTCTCAGAAATAATCAAGATTATTCGGAATACGGAAATTGGTTTAACAGCGAACAAAGAGAAAAAATACTGAACTTTGCGCAGCGGCAGCGCTTCGCAAAGTATGTTTGCTTTTTCGCATCTTCGCCAGCGGCGGGACAGAAAAGGCAGCGTCTTTGGTAATTTTACTCATGAAATCGAATTGAAAGTCGCTTTTGCTATTTCAAATTGATCGGGAATGGCATAAAATAAGGGTTAAATAGGACCATGCGGAAAACCGTTTGATTGAAGGCAGAGGATGCAAGAGGAGAAAATTATGCGAAATTGGCGGAAATTATTTGTTTTGGGAATCCTCGCTCTGACGTTAAGCGGCTTAAGCTGGACGCCGCTGAGCATTCAGGCGGAGGCTGCGGAGGGCAGTCAGGCCGGCGAAAATCCAGAAGGCGAAGTATTGAAAGTATCATTTCCGATCAGTCCGGGATTAAACGAGGTTTATGAAGACGGCACTTATGGCGGTCTGGTTTATGACTGGCTGCATGAAATCGCTAAATATACCGGTTGGCAATATGAATTCATTACGGGCGATCCTGATACGCTGCTCAGCTCGTTCATCGCCGGGGAAAATGATATCATGGGCGGCATGTATTACTATGACGGCTATGAAAAAATGTTTAACTATCCTGAATACGTGATGGGCTCCAACTATAATTTACTGATTTATCCGCAAAGCGATACGTCGATCAAGAGTTTTGACTATACGACGCTCAATGGAAAACGAATCGGCGTTTTGCGCAAAGCGACAAGCAAAATCGAGCGGCTGCAGAAATTCCTGAATTTTAATAATCTGCAATGCGAGCTGGTTTATTTTGAAGACGCAAAGACCTATACGCAGTGCCTGGAAACGAAAGAAGCCGATTTGCTTTTGGGCAGCGACGTTTATCTGAAAGAAAATTACAATGTTGCGGCCCGCTTTGAAGCCGATTCCTACTATATGGTCACCACGCTGAGCCGGCCTGATCTGTGCGAACAGCTCAACGAGGCGATGAATGCGATTTATTCCGCGGACCCCAACTTTGCCGACAAACTGTATGAGAAATATTTTACGGCAGATTATGCCAACGCCATTGATTTTACAAGTGAGGAAAAAGCTTATTTAAGTCAGTCGCCGACGCTGCGGGTGGGGGTTCTGAAGAATAACTATCCTTTGTTTTATGAGGAAAACGGAGAAAACCGCGGAATCGTTCCGGCTTGTCTTGAACTCATCCGGCAACGCACCTCGCTGCAATTTGAATATGTGTATGCTCAGACGTATGCGGAACTGGCGGAAAAAGTAAAAGCGGGAGAAGCGGATCTGATCGGCGCTTATCTGGACAATGATCAGGCCGCTGATCAAACAGGCTGGACGCGGACCCCGGCTTACGCAAAGCTGGATCAGGTCGTGCTGATGAACAAGCAGACCGGCGCTTCTCAGCCGATGCGCATGGCCGTGCCTTTCGGATTGACCGGAATGCCTTTGCAGGCGGACGACGAGATTCTTTATTATGACTCTTATGAAAAATGCCTGGATGCCGTCAATCATGGAAAAGCGGATTACGTGCGGCTGCCGGCCTCGTTTGTCGAGGATCTTTATTCACGCAGATACTATGCCAATCTGAATCTGATCACAATGAACAATGTTCAGGAGGAAATCGCTTTCGCTCTGCCTTTGCCGCCGAATGTGCTGCTTTATTCCATCTTCAGCAAGTCGATTCATAATTTTTCAGCGACGGAAAGCGAAACCCTGATTTCTGAGAATTTGTTAAAGGTCCGCCAGAGCGCGGCGACGTTGGAATCGTTGATTTATTCCAATCCAATGATGGCGGTTTTGTTCTGTGCCGGTCTGATCGCTCTGATTGCTTTGTGCGTGCTGATTTATTATCGGATTCAGCTCAAAACCCGGATGATGCGGCTGCAGTTGGAAAAAGCGATGGAAACCAGTCAGGCCAAATCGGATTTTCTTTCCCGGATGTCGCATGAAATTCGTACGCCGATGAACGCCATCATCGGTCTGACGCATTTGGCGCTGATGTCTCAGGAGGCGACGCCGGCGCTAAAAGAAAATCTGAAAAAAATTGAAACGTCGTCGCAGTTTCTATTGACCTTGCTGAATGACACGCTGGACATGTCAAAAATTGAAAATGAAAAAATGCAGATCCTGTCGCAGCCGTTTGAATTGGGAGCGCTGCTGGATCACATGCAGGATATCTTCGAAATGCAGGCGCAGATCCATGGCAACTCACTGACTTTTGACATACAGTTGAAGCATGTTTGTTTCAGCGGCGATGCCATGCGGATATCTCAGGTCTTAACCAACCTGTTGTCCAATGCGTGCAAGTTCACAAAGCAAGGCGCAATTACGCTGAGCGTTCGTGAATCCGCGGGGCAGGAAGGTCGGGCAGCGCTGTTTTTCAGCGTTCAGGATACCGGGATCGGCATTGACGAGACGGACTTGAAGAAGATTTTCCTGTCTTTTGAACAAGGTGGAAATCGGGATCAGCACACCCCGGGAACTGGCTTGGGACTGGCGATCAGCCGCAGTTTAGTGCAGCTGATGGGGGGCGAGCTGGAAGTGCGCAGCGAAGTCGGGAAGGGTTCCAATTTCTACTTTACGATCGAGCTGCCGCTCAGTGAAGAAACGGAATTGAATAAACCGAAACATTCTGCTGCGCAGCAGGCCAAGCTGGAAGGTCTGCGGATTTTACTGGTCGAGGACAACGACATCAATGCCGAGATCGCGATCGAGTTATTGGAACGCCGGAAAATTCAGGTGGATCGGGCAGAGAATGGACAGGTCGCTCTGGACTTGTTTACAGGCCATGAGGAAGGGTATTATGATCTGATCCTGATGGATATCAATATGCCGGTGATGGATGGTTTAACGGCAGCCCGACGGCTGCGGGAATTGCCGCGGAGCGACGCACAGAGCGTATTTATTATCGCGATGACGGCGAACACCTTCCAGGAAGATCGCGATCGTGCTCAGGCGGCAGGCATGAACGACTTTTTGCCGAAGCCCTTTGAGGTTGATCAACTGTACGCCGTGCTGGAAAAAAACAATTCAAAAAATGACCAGCCGGGATGTTCAGATTAAGAAAAGCAGCGGCTGCAACGCAGACGATACGATAAAAAAATCCGGATTGCAGAAACTCCGGATTTTCATTTTATTAGAAAGTATCTTTCAATGGCATGAACAATAGGAAGCTCTTTAGAGCTTTAGGCTGCCAAAGCGCTTCAAAGCGCTGAGTTCCCCTCTTTTTAGTTATGCAATGAAAAGAAAGAGAAGAAGAGTTATTCAGTTTTGAATACTTTCTCCAGGACATCCGCAGGAAGCATGAAATGCGGGACTGTATGGTGTATATGGCCTCGATTGTGATAGCGCAGCGAGGAATGGAATACCAGAATTAAAAGAAAGAACGCAGGTCTTGAATCCTTCGAAGATCGCCATTCTCCCAGGAAAGCTGTTTAAGGCAGAACATTTTTACAGCACCGCGAGGCAATGAAGATGCCTGAGCGAAGCAATCTTGATCAAGCCTTCAGCTGTGGAAACAGAAGAGAAAGGAGGAAGCGATCTGACTTCAGGAATTCGCTTCAGGCTGGAAATTAACGAGTGTTCTGGCTGGCCTTGTCTTTTTAAAGGGCGCGCAGCTTTTTCCTGATCGCCGCTTTGTTTAAATTCTTCCAAGGAGCGCAGGCTGAAATTGATCGCCGGTTAACCTGACAAAAGCGTTCTGGCTGAATTCGCTGAATTGCAGAGGGTTGTTTGTTTAGGGGGCCGGCCGTTATTTCTTTGAGCGCGGCTGCGTGCAGGATTGACGCAGGATGAGCGAGCAAGGAAGCATGATCTGCATCGGATAGACTTTATCTTTCGCCGCGAACTGCGTGATAAACTGCGCGGCCAGTTCGCCCATCTGACGAGCCGGCGCGTAGATCGTCGTCAGCGGCGGATTGGTATAGGCCGTATTTTGATTGTTATTGAAGCCAAGAATCGAGATATCCTCCGGCACGCGGTAATTATTTTCATGCAGAGCCCGCAGCGCGCCCATGGCGACCGCATCGCTGGCGCAGAATAACGCCGTCGGCACCGTATGTGCCTGGATCAGATCCTGCATCAGCGCATAGCCGGATTCCACAGTAAACTGATCCCGGCGGACGAAACGGCTGTTGTCCCAGCCTTTTTGCCGGCAGAATTCCTGATAGTAGTGATAGCGTTGTTCAAAGTAGATCTCGCCGTCGGTTGTATGTTCGATGCCGCCCAGAAAACCGATCCGGGAATGCCCCAGACTGGCGAGGTACTCCAATCCCTCATAGACTGCGGTGCGAAAGTCCATGACGATCGTATTGACAAAGATTTTCGGCATGAACAGATCGACGAAGATGACTTTGTCAGTCAGCTTGCGGAATTCGCTGATTTCCTGAGACGAAAACTTGCCGATGCAAATCAGACCATCGAGCATGGAAAGCTTGCTTAAAAAATCAGGATCCCCGCGGAAAGAGCGGATCATTTCGATATTGTTCTGATTCAAATAACTTTCGGCACCGATGCGGATTGAGAGGTAAAACGGATCGTTTAATTCCTTTTCGATGGAATACCACTGCACGATGCCAATGCGGATCGGATTATAATTATTTTTCGTTTTGATTTTCCGTTTGATATAATTTTGTTTCTTGGCTTCGTCGAATACCCGCTGGCGTGTTTGTTCCGCGACCTTCAACGTCGGATCATAATTGAGGATCCGCGAAACGGTGGCGGCGGAGACACCCGCCTGCTGCGCGATTTCTTTGATCGTAGACATAATTATCAACTCTCTCTCTTACTTACTCTAACGAATTTAAGTGAACAAGTCAAAATAATTTACTAAATCAGCTGATCAGAACTCGAAGTTTTACTAAAAGTGATAACGCTTACATTTTGTTTACATCAGGTAAAAATTGGTAAAAACACATTGAATCAGCCATTTTTAAGCCATAAATTCAATATTTTCACAAAATGAAGTTTACTAAAACTAGTTAAAACCACCTCAAAGTTTATCTCAGTTTGTTGACACCGGCACTTGAACCGTCATAGAATGTAAGCGTATACAGAAGCTATACGGAGGGAAAAAGATGAAAAAACTATTTGCTTTTCTTGCATCAGCATTGATGGTATTATCCCTTGCTGCATGCTCCAACAACGGCGGCGGAAATAATGACAAGCCGGCGGATGACGGCGCAGCCGGTACCGACAAGAAGGTTTATAATGTCGGTGTTTCCATCTACAAATTCGACGATAACTTCATGACGCTTTACCGTAAGGAAATCGAAAGCTATTTCAAGACGCTGAATACGGACGAAGTTGAATACAAAGTTACGATTCAGGATGGCAAAGGCGACATGGCTGAACAGACCAACCAGATTGACAACTTCATCGCGCAGGACTATGACGCGCTGATCATTAACTTAGTCCAGGCGACATCCGCAGCCACTGTTATCGACAAGTGCGAAGCGGCGAACAAGCCTTGTATCTTCATCAACCGTGAACCAAGTGAAGAAGATATGAAGAAGGATCCGGGGATGATCACGTATGTCGGCGCTGACGCTCGTCAGTCCGGTAAATTCCAGGGCGAACTGATCGCGGATCTGCCGAACAAGGGCGACCTGAACGGCGACGGCGTCTTACAGTATGTCATGGTTGTCGGCGATCCGGAAAACGTTGATGCGAAATACCGCACGGAATTCTCCATTTCCCAGTATCAGGAAGTCTCCGGCCTGAAAGTTGAAAAATTAGACGAACAGCGCGGCGATTGGGATCAGGCGAAGGGCCAGGAAATCGTAGCGAACGCTTTAACACAGTACGGCGATAAGATCGAAGCTGTCTTCTGCAACAACGACGCAATGGCGTTAGGCGCAGCGCAGGCGATCACCGCGGCAGGCCGTAAGGTCGGCGAAGACATCTATCTGGTTGGGGTTGACGCTCTGGCAGAAGCGATGGATTTAGTTTCTACCGGCGGCATGACCGGCACCGTTCTAAATGACCACATCAATCAGTCACACAAAGCGGTTGACTGCACAGTCCAGGCGATCAATGGCGAAAAGCTGGACGCTTACTACTGGATTGACTACATTAAGGTTACTCCGGAAAACGTAGCAGAATACAAATAAGCAGAAAGAATCCGAAAATTAAGTGTGCCTCCGCGCACACTTAATTTTTCTGGATTATTAAGAGGAAGGGGATTTACGAATGAGCGATTATATTTTACAGATGAAAAATATAAGTAAAAGCTTCCCTGGCGTCAAAGCGCTCGATCATGTCTGTCTGAATGTCCGGCCGGGAACCGTGCACGCATTAATGGGTGAAAACGGCGCCGGGAAATCCACGCTGATGAAATGTCTGTTCGGCATCTACAAAAAGGATGAAGGACAGGTTATTTTCAACGATGAAGAAGTGGATATCAAGGATACCAACGACGCGCTGCATCGAGGCATCGCGATGGTTCATCAGGAACTGCAGCCGATTCCGGACCGCAGCATCGCCGAGAATATTTTCTGCGGCCGCTATCCGATGAAAAAGTTCGGGCCGATGCAGGTGGTGGATCACGCGCGGATGTATAAGGAAACCGAAGAGCTGCTGAAAGAAGTCAACCTGGACTTCAATCCGAAGGTGAAATTGGGAACATTGTCCGTTTCGCAGATGCAGTCGGTTGAAATTGCCAAAGCGGTTTCCGTCAACGCCAAGATCGTCATCATGGACGAACCGACATCGTCGCTGACCGAAAATGAGGTCGAGGGATTGTTCGATATCATTAATAAGCTCCGTTCTAAGGGCGTATCGATTATTTATATTTCTCATAAGATGGAAGAAATTCTGAAAATCTCCGATGAAGTGACGATCATGCGCGATGGCACTTATGTCGGCACCTGGCCGGCGAATGAGCTGACGACGGATCTGATCATACAGCGGATGGTCGGCCGCGAACTGACCAACCGGTTCCCGCCGCGGTTTAACGAACCGGGCGAAGTCGTCCTGAAGGTGGAAAACTTTACTTCGATTGACTCACGCAGCTTCCGCGACGTGACCTTTGAATTAAAGAAAGGCGAAATTCTGGGCATCGGCGGTCTGGTCGGCGCGCAGCGGACCGAGCTGATGGAAGGTCTGTTCGGCGTGCGGCATATTGAAAAAGGCACGGTTACTTATAAGGGCGAAACGATCAAGATTCATCATCCGCGGGACGCGATTAAAAAGGGTATCGCGCTGCTGACGGAGGATCGCCGGGCGACCGGAATCTTCGGCGTCCTGTCGATTTCCGACAATGTTGGCGTCGCTTCGCTGGATAAGTATATTGATTACGGCGTCGTCCTGAACAATAAAAAGTTGGAAAGTCTGGTCAAGGATAACATTGACAAGATGAGCATTAAAACGCCGAGCACGAAAACCCAGATTCAGTCGCTGTCGGGCGGCAACCAGCAGAAAGTCATCATCGCCCGCTGGCTTGCCAATGACCCGGAAATCCTGATCCTGGACGAACCAACCCGCGGCATCGACGTCGGCGCGAAGTATGAAATTTATACGATCATCGCCGATCTGGCCAAACAGGGGAAATCAATAATCATGATCTCCAGCGAAATGCCGGAACTGATCGGTATGAGCGACCGGATCATGGTCATGTGCGAAGGCCGCGTCACCGGTTTCGTTGACAGTAAAACCACGACTCAGGAGGAAATCATGAGTCTGGCGACTAAATATATGTAAGGAGAGGGACTGTTATGGAATTCAATAAGAAAAAAGTCACCGATTTTCTAAGCAATAATGCGATTGTCATACTCCTGGTCCTGTTGGTTCTCTTTGTCGGCTTTACCCGCAAGGGATTCTTCAGCGGCCCGAATTACAGCAATATTATCACCAATGTTACACCGCGGTTCATCATCGCGCTGGGCGTCAGCGGCTGTCTGATCACCAAGGGCACGGACCTGTCGGCTGGCCGAATGGTCGGTTTCGGCGGCGTTATCGCCTGTACGCTGCTGCAGCGTCCGGATTATACTGCGAAATTCTTTGCGAATCTGCCGCAGATGCCGTTAGTCGTCGTCCTGTTGATCGTCATGTTGATCACGGCGTTCTTCGGTCTGCTTAATGGCTGCGTCGTCGCGTATCTGAAAGTTCCGCCGTTTCTGGCGACGCTGGGCATGCAGACGATCGTTTATGGCATTAACCTTGTTTATTCGGGCGCGGATCCGATCGGCGGTCTGCGTTCAGATTTCACCGGCGTGGCGACCAACGCCATGTTTACGGTCGGGAAGTTCAGCTTTAAATGGTTATTCTTGATCGCAATCGCCGCAGGTTTGATCTTCTGGTTCCTTTATAACAAGACCCGCTATGGCAAATATATGTACGCGATCGGCGGCAATGAAAACGCGGCGGAAGTTTCCGGCGTGAACGTCAACCGTTCCAAACTGAAAATCTATACGCTGGCGGGGCTGATGTATGGTCTGGCAGGCTTCCTGTTAGCGGCGAAGTCCGGCGGTGCTTCGGTCAACCTCGGCTTGGGCTATGAGCTGGAAGCGATCGCCGCTTGTACGATCGGCGGTGTTTCCACCAACGGCGGCGTCGGCAAGGTTTCCGGAATTCTGTTAGGCGTCCTTGTCTTTGAATTATTGAAGACGTCGATGCAGTATCTGCGGATTGATACGTCGTATCAGTTCATCGTGCAGGGCATCGTCATTATCGTGGCGGTGGCGCTGGATATCCGCAAATATACAGCGAAGAAATAAGCTGAGATTCAGTCGCTAAATTCAATATCAAATAAAAAAGAGTCCGGAATTACTTCTGGGCTCTTTCATTGCGTATCGCCAAGCGAACTTTAATTACGGTCAGCATGAGGAAGGCGGCGATCAGGATGAAGAAGAAGGGGATGAATTCCGGCTGTGTGCCGAACATGAACGCCACAAGCATAAACAGAATGAATTGCGTTTTGAGGCGTTTGCGCACGGTGTTGACGTCCTCCTGAATGACTTTATTTTTGATGTCCGCTTTGAAATAAGCTTTTTCATACAACATCGCACTGCCATATTTCATCGCAAAATAGGTGGCGACAAACAGGCCAACCGCCAGGATCAGAATCCAGACCTGCATCTTCCAGTTTAATAAGAAGAAGATGAAGACCAGCACGATCGAATACAGAACGGCGCTGAAGCAGAAATAGATCAACAGATCCGCTTCGCTGATATAACGCTTTTGTTTATGACCGCAATGCGGGCAGACGACACGGCCGGGTTCGAATTGTTCAAAGCGGGAATTAACCTGAGATGTAATTGGTTTTCCACAGCTTTCACAGTTAATTTTCATGAATATCACCTTGTCTTATTGTACCATATTCTGAGGTGCGAATATAGCGTAAAATCAGGACTGAAGCATAGTGGAAAACGGGCGGACAAGTCCGGGAAATGAAGGGGGGAGCAAGGCTTTAAGGAGGCACTGAAGGGGAAGTTAAGAATTCAGAAGGGGGAAGCTTCAGTAAAAGCGCAGAAGAAGCAGACAGAAAACGACAACGATCAGGCTGACGGTTAAAACTAAAATTACTGACGAACGCGTGTTGAAATAGATTAACGTTAGAATCAACCCGCCGAAGCAGATCAGCCGCAGTCCGTTGGCTCGGTTTTTTACATTGCATTGTTCCTGTGCCGATAAAGGTTTGGAAGTCGTTGGTGAAACGCGGTACAGCAGAAACCGGAATTGATCCAGAAACAGAATGCCGCTGCCCAGAAACAGAAGATTTAGGAATGAGCGAAGTTCGGTCCGGATCCCGGCAAAAACAGGCAGGAGTAAAACCAGAGCCAGAAGTAAGCTCAGCATGACCCCCAGATCAATTAAAAAGTCAACCTGCGTCAGGCGGCGCGATTGCAGCGCATGGCAATCAGGACATTCAATCGGTCCGGCGTCATAGCGGGCGAAAGCAGTCCTGACCGTTTTTGTGAGGTCGCCGCCGCAATGTTCACATCGGATTTTCATCATTGCCACCTCTTTCTTATTTAAATTAAGTATAGCATAGACGGATGAGGAAGGAAAATTTGGTCAACAATGGAAACTGAGCAGGCAGAAGCCTGTCATTTCCAAGCGGAAAGTGCTAAAATAAGGAACACAGACCAGTCGGATCCTAACGAAAGTTTCGGCTGAATCAAAGATCGCGGATCTGCGGATAAAAAAGGAAAGAAGGATAAATCGTGACACAAATTGATATTATTTCAGGATTTCTCGGCGCCGGAAAAACAACGCTGATAAAAAAACTCTTGCAGGAAGGTTTCCCAAAAGAGAAAACCGTGCTGATTGAAAATGAATTTGGCGAGATTGGCATCGACGGCGGCTTCTTAAAGGAAGCTGGGGTTGAGATTAAGGAAATGAATTCCGGATGCATCTGCTGCAGTCTGGTCGGCGACTTTGCGGAAGCTTTGAAAAAGTGTGCGGAACAATTCCAGCCTGATCGGATCATCATTGAACCGTCCGGCGTGGGTAAACTGTCGGATGTCATCGGCGCCGTTCAGGGAGTTCAGGCAGAAACAGGAATGGAACTGCACAGCTTTACCACGGTAGCGGACGCGACAAAATGTAAGATGTATATGAAGAATTTCGGCGAGTTTTTCAACAATCAGATCGAACACGCCAACACGATCGTTTTAAGCCGGACACAGAAGCTGAGTGAAGAAAAACTGGCGGAATGCCTGGCGCTGATCCGGGAAAAGAACCCGAAAGCGGTCGTCATTACGACCCCATGGGATGCGATCAGCGGCGCACAGATTCTGGAAGCGATGGAACAGAAGGAACTGATGGAACAGCTGATGAAGGAAGATGAATGTCTGCCGCATCACCATGATCACGACGAGGAATGCGAATGCGGACATCATCATGATCACGATGAGGAATGGGAATGCGGACATCATCATGATCACGACGAGGAATGCGAATGCGGACATCACCATGATCACGATGAGGAATGTGAATGCGGACATCACCATGATCACGATGAGGAATGCGAATGCGGACATCACCATGACCACGACGAGGAATGCGAATGCGGACATCACCATGACCATGACGAGGAATGTGAATGCGGACATCACCATGATCACGATGAGGAATGCGAATGCGGGCATCACCATGACCACGACGAGGAATGCGAATGCGGGCATCACCATCATCATCACCATCATGGCCATGATGCGGATGAGGTTTTCACCAGCTGGGGTGTTCAGACAGCCCATGTCTATGATGAGTCCGAGCTGCAGCAGGCTTTAAATCAGATCGCTGAGGGCGCGGCAGCCGGCACGATTCTGCGCGCGAAGGGGATTGTTCCATGCACAGATGGAACCTGGCTGCATTTCGATATGGTACCGGGCGAATGCGAAATCCGCCGGGGCGCGGCAGCGGTAGCGGGTATGTTGTGCGTCATCGGCGCACAGCTTGACGAAGCTCAGCTGGCCGGACTGTTTCATGTAAAGGGGTAAACTATGGACGTTCCTGTATATTTATTTACCGGTTTTCTGGAGAGCGGAAAATCATCCATGATGAAGGAAACGCTGTCCGATCCGGAATTCAACGACGGATCAAAAACCTTGATTCTGGCATGTGAACAAGGCGAAGTGGAATTTGACAAGCCCTTTTTAAAACAAACTCACTCTGTTTTGGTGAATGTGGAAGAGAAGGAAGAACTGACAGCTGATTATCTGGAAAAACTGGAGCACGAATACCGGCCGAAACAGGTATTCATCGAGTTTAACGGTATGTGGAGCGTGACGGAATTTCTGGATATGGAATTTCCCATCAACTGGATGCTGGTTCAGATCATTTCCACTGTGGACGCGCAGACATTTATGATGTATGTCAACAATATGCGTTCGCTGATGTATGATCAGCTGGTGCATTCGGAGATGATCCTGATCAATCGCTGCGACTCCAATACGAAGAAGTCTTTTCTGCGAAGCAATATCAAAGCCATCAACAAAGGCGCGCAGATTATTTATGAATCGGTCGACGGCGGAATTAACGATCTGCCGGAGGATGATCTGCCTTTCGATCTCAACGCCGAGGTGATCGACATTCAGGATGACGATTACGGTCTGTGGTATATGGACGCTCTGGATCATCCATACAAATATGACGGCAACGTCGTGCGGTTTAAGGGAAAAGTCGTGCATGTGGAAAAGGATAAGCGCTCCTTTGTGATGGGACGTTATGCGATGGTCTGCTGCGCGGAGGATACATCGTTAATCGGTTACCTGTGCAAGTGCGCCAAACCTGTCAACCTGGCGGTGAATGAATGGATTACCGTCACCGCCCGGATTGAAGTCGAATACGATGAGGAATATCAGCGCAATCTGGTCGTTCCGCATGTTCAGGCGCTGAGGATGGAAGATGAATTAAAAGAGGATCTGGTTTATTTCAGCTGAATAAACAAAACAACGTCCGGAAGCACCGTGCTTTCAGACGTTTTCTTAAAGAATCGGGACAGTTTTTTAACCGCGAAGCTGTTTTGCATAGCTGATACAGAAACTCAATGATTTTAAAGGGAAAAGGCTTCAGTCTGATCAGGTTGAACGGATGGGCGCTGAAGCTTGCGCACAAGCCTTTTCTTTTCGGCACAGCGAGAGTAAAATGAATACAGCAATACAGTGAGAACAGGCCGGGGATTGCGGATGAAGCAAAGCGCAGCCGCCGGTGAAAAATGGAATTGAAAAGTTAGGGAGGAGTCTTATGCGCGCATGTTTTTATCGCCGGACAACACTGGGCATGATCCGGATCGAGGAAAAGGACGAACGGATTGTACGCGTTGATTTTGAACAGGAGTTTCCTGAGGACGAGGAATGTGAAGTAGCGGAAACGGCTTGTTTATGGCAGGCGTTCACGCAGCTGCAGGAATATCTGGAAGGCCGGCGGCAAACTTTTGAGCTGATTCTGCATCCGGAAGGAACCGCGTTTCAGAAAGCCGCCTGGCAGGCGCTGATGGAAATTCCGTATGGGGAAACCCGGACATATAAGCAGCAGGCGGAAAGCATTGGCAAGCCGAAAGCGCTGCGGGCGATCGGCATGGCGAATCATCGGAATCCGATTCCGATTTTTATCCCCTGCCACCGGGTAATCGGGGCGGATGGCTCGCTGACCGGTTATGGCGGCGGATTGGATATCAAGCGCACATTATTGGCACTGGAACGCCGGACATTGGAAAAGAAACGGGAAGATGAGCTGAAAAAAGCGGCGCAGTAACCGCGGACAGCTGTGGAAAATCAAAGAAAAGAGGAAAATTTGATGGAATCATTTGAATTGCGCGACGCTGACGCCGCTTTATTGGAACAAATTGCGGCACTTGCGGAAATCATCTGGCATGAACATTATGAATCTATTCTGGGCGTGGATCAGGTTAATTATATGGTCGAACATTTCCAATCGCTGCCTGCGATGAAGGCGCAGATTGCCAATCAGGGTTATCGGTACCGCGGCGTTTTCCATCAAGGCCAGCTTTGCGGTTACGTTGCGACGGCATTGAATCCGGAATATCTGTTTCTAAGCAAACTGTATCTGGCCGCCGATGCGCGGGGGCTGGGGTTGGCGTCAAAGGTATTGGCGGTTCTCAAAGAAGAAGCAAAAGCGGGAAGCGGTCGGATTCAGCTTACCGTCAACCGCTTCAACGCAAATTCCATTGCGGTTTATCAGAAATGGGGCTTCGTCACACTGCGGGAAGAAAAAACGCCGATTGGCGGCGGTTATTTTATGGACGATTATATCATGGAGCTGGATTGCCGCTAGCAAAGCGGTTCAGGTCAAAAAATCAGGAAAAGCGTCGGAAAAGGTAGAGTCCGTGGCATTTCAATGGTATAATAACGAAGACTGTCTGCTAAGATGTTAACAGTGAAGGAGTGAATTCCGTGAATCTGATGATAGAGATGTTGAAGGCAATCCTATTGGGGATTGTCCAGGGGATTACCGAATGGCTGCCGATCAGCAGCACCGGACACATGATTCTGGTTAATGAGCTGATGCCGCTGACCGTGCTGGCGGATGCGGCCGCGAATAAAGAATTTGTCGATATGTTTATGGTCGTCATCCAGTTTGGATCCATTCTGGCGGTCCTGCTGCTGTATTTCCATAAACTGAATCCGTTTTCTCCACGTAAGAACGCTTACGAAAAACGCAGTACGATTGATCTGTGGCTGAAAGTGATCGTCGCGGTGGTGCCGGCAGGCATCATCGGCGTGCTGTTCGACGATCTGATTGACGCATATTTCTACAATCCGGTCACGGTAGCCTCGATGTTAATCATTTACGGCGTGGCGTTTCTGGCGATTGAAAGCCGGCATCGCCGCCCAAGCGTGACTTCGTTTGAAAAGATGAGCTACAAGACGGCGCTGGCAATCGGTGTTTTCCAGGTCTTGGCCTTGATCCCGGGAACCTCCCGTTCCGGTGCAACGATTTTAGGCGCGGTGCTGCTGGGCTGCTCGCGCGGGATTGCGGCTGAGTTCTCGTTCTTCCTGGCGGTTCCGGTGATGTTCGGGGCCAGCCTGCTGAAGCTGATCAAAATGAAAATCGCGTTCTCTCTGGCGACGGCTTCGGTGCTGATCGTCGGCATGATCGTCGCGTTCATCGTTTCCGTGTTTGCGATCCGCTTTTTAATGGGGTATATCCGCAAGCACGACTTCAAGGCGTTCGGCGTGTATCGGATCGCCTTGGGAATTTTGGTATTCGCTTACTTTTTCTTCATGAAGTAAGAGTTCAATAAGGGGGAAATGCTGCGAAGGCATTTTCCTTTATTTTATTGAGAGTAGAAGAAAGGATTTGATGTATGAATAATCAAGCATGGCTTGTACTGACGGAGGGGTTCCTGTCGTTTTTCTCCCCCTGCGTTCTGCCGATTTTACCTGTCTACATGGCGTATCTGAGTCAGGATGCGCTGAAAAAGGATTTAACAGGCTGGCGGAAACGATTGCATATCTTTGGCTTTACGCTGGCGTTTGTGCTCGGCATCTGCACGGTATTCTTCATCGCGGCGATGTCGGCGAAGGGATTGAGCGGCTGGTTAAATGAGAACCGGTTGTTAATCTCGCTGCTGGGCGGGATTCTCATCGTTTTCTTTGGTCTGGTGCAGTTAGGCTGGATTCAGATTCCGTTTCTGATGCGGGAATTCCGGTTTACGCAGAAGCAGGCTGGAAAAGAGGCCGGCAGCCTGCTTCAGGCTTACGCGATGGGGTTCTTATTCAGCTTTGCGTGGACGCCCTGCATCGGACCGATGCTTTCCTCGGTGCTGGTCGCTGCGGCGGCTTCATCCAGCAGCACGCTGCTGATCTTCTGTTACGGTCTGGGTTTCGTCGTTCCATTTTTAATCCTGGGATTATTTACAGAGGAAGCGCTGAACTGGCTGCAGAAGAAAAAGAGCTGGCTGCCGAAAGCGATGAAGCTGGGCGGAATTTTGTTGATCGTGATGGGCCTGTGGATGAGCGTTCCGGCGGTGGGGGCGATTTCCGAACAACTGCGCCGACAGCCGGCGAACTCAACGGCGGCTTCCAGCCAACCGCAGCCGACGGCGACCCCGTCCGTGGATGAAAACGGCCGCGAGATCATTCCGGCCTATGATTTCACCTTGACGGATCAGTATGGCAATACCCATACGCTTTCAGACTATAAAGGGAAGATTGTGATGCTGCAATTTTTTGCCACCTGGTGTACTTATTGCAAGGCGGAATTGCCTTCGGTGCAGGAGTTGTATGAAGAATTACCGGACGATCTGGTCATTCTGGTCGTCAATCAGCCGGGCGGAAGGGAAACCGACAAGCAGGGCGTCATCGACTTCCTGAATAAAAACGGATATACGTTCCCGACAGTCTTTGACGAGGACGGACAGGTCAATTATAACTATGGCGTGACCGGACTGCCGACGACGTATCTGATCAATACGGAAGGCAATGTATATGGCTATATGCCGGGGGCCATGGATAAGCAGACGATGCTGCAAATCATTGATATGGCGCGCAACAACGAAGCATATTGAGCGTGAGATTGAGCGAATTTTCAAAGGTCTGCGGTCGGGAAACGGGGAAGCGGCTGCTTGCTGAGGCCGTGAACTCAGGACGAATTTGCCGCAGATTTGAAAAGAGATAGAAAAGGAAACAGAAAAGGTAAATTTCAGAAATTGAAGTTTATCTTTTTTTTCATAGAAATTGAATGGGATTGCAAACTGCGGAAGAAATGAAAAACAGGGCTAAAAATAAAAAAGTCGGAGCCACCGACTTTTCCAGGAATCAGGGTCTGCGAAAGGAAGCGCAGGACCCACGGGTTAAGTAAAATGAAAGAGAGGAAAAAGAGGAAACTGTTCATAAGGTTAAATTCATTTTACTTAGATCTAAACAGGAATTTGATCAGGACCATCAAGTTTCTGTTTATGGTTAGTAGTTTAAACTGGTTGGTAAAGATTGTCAAGCAATTTTCAACTTTGATTGTAAAAATTTCATCATCAATGAAAACAGTTTCTTTCGTGAAACTTACAAATAAGGAATGCATGACAATGTATTGAAAACTTCGGGACGCCAAGAAAGAACGGGATCATCCCGGAAACAGGGTAACGAGGGGATCCGGCTCTGCTTCGTCAAAGCTCCGGATTTGTTCCATGATCTTTTTCAGATTCATTTCCCCAACGGCCAGATATTCCAGCCCGGAGCGATCGCCGGCAGTATGATAATGACCGGTGGATTCGTCGATCATCGTATTTTTGGCTGTCAGATGAATTTGTCCGGTATGCGCAAGCTTGAGAACCTGCCGGGCATTGTATTCCCGCACTCCGCCCCCGGGCAGAATCTGAATCTGATCGCCATAGAGATCCTGCAGGCGGCCTAATTCTTTGCAGCCTTCCACGATATTCGGATAGACTGCGCCGCCGCTGGTCAGCACACGTGTGATGCCGCAGCGGATCAGAGTCTTCAGCGAGTCTTCCATATTTTCTGTGCTGTCGTAAGCTTTGTGGAAAATGGCTTCCTTGCCCCGGGCAGCCTTAACCATTTGACAGGTCCGGTCTTCGTTAATGCTGCCATCCTCATTCAGAAAGCCGAAAACCAGACCGTCGGCGCCATGATCCATAAAGATCTCAGCATCCTTCAGCATGGCCTGAAACTGCGGCTCAGTATAATCGAAGCCGGCGCCCCGCGGCCGGATCATCACGCAGATCGGCAGGCTGACCCGACGTTTCGCTTCCAGGAATGTACCCAGCGACGGTGTCAGGCCACCCAGCTCCAGCGCGTGGTTCAATTCGATCCGATCTGCCCCCAGCTTTTCCGCCAGCAGGCAGTCGTCGACGCTGCCGCAGCAGACCTCGACAATAATGTGTTTTTTCATAACGATCTCCTTCCTTGAAATGACCTGGTTACCACCATGGATCATTTCCGGTGATTTGATTTCATTGTAGCCTTCATGTTTGGAAAGTGCAATCAGAAGTGATGCCGGAGATGGCATTTCCCCTTTTGATTTCGATTTTGTTTCCAATCCGGAATGTTTTCTTTCTTGATTTCCGTAGAAAATCGTTAAAACGCAGGAAAACACTGGTCACTGTCAGGAACCTCTGCTATAATGACAAACGTAAAAGTTCACCGTATATTCCTGAGGATCGGGCACAGGAGTTTCTACATGGCGGCCGTAACCGTCATTCTACGATGGAAGCCTTTCTTCATGCTTCTGTCCTCGGGAAGCTTTTTCTTTTACGGCGAAGCTTTTTAGAAAGTAAGGGGAATTATGTTAGAAAAGTTATTTAAGCTGTCTTCTCACAAAACGACGGTCAAAACGGAAATATTGGCCGGTCTGACCACCTTCTTAGCCATGGCGTATATTCTGGCGGTTAATCCGGGTATGCTGGGGGCCACGGGCATGCCGGTACAGTCCGTCTTCCTGGCGACGGCGATTGCGTCTGGCATCGCCTCCATTCTGATGGGCGTGCTGGCGAACTATCCGGTTTCCTTAGCTCCGGGCATGGGCGTCAATGCGTTCTTCACTTATACCGTCTGCATGCAGTTCGGCTACAGCTGGCAGGCGGCTCTGGCCGCGGTCTTTGTTTCTGGAATAATCTTCATCGTTATTTCGGTCACAGGCTTGCGTA
Source organism: Holdemania sp. 1001302B_160321_E10 (assembly GCF_015552275.1). Classification (NCBI taxonomy): domain Bacteria; kingdom Bacillati; phylum Bacillota; class Erysipelotrichia; order Erysipelotrichales; family Erysipelotrichaceae; genus Holdemania; species Holdemania sp. 1001302B_160321_E10. Next base: position 56,911 of record NZ_JADNEM010000018.1, read on the forward strand.
AAATGATCATCAACGCAATTCCGCAGCAGCTGAAACTGGCCATCGGCGCGGGCATCGGCTTCTTCATCGCGTTTATCGGCTTGAAGAATGCCGGCATCATCGTCGCCAATGAATCGACGTTCGTCGCTTTGGGAAAACTGACGGATCCGGTGGTTCTGCTTGCGATCTTCGGGTTGGCGCTGACGCTGATCCTGTTGGCAAAGAAAGTCACGGCGGCCGTGTTCTGGGGCTTGATCGGCACCGCGGTGGTCGGGGTCATCGCGGGATTGTGCGGAGTAGCGAATATGCCGCAGCTGCCGACGGCGATCATGCAGTTCAACTTTGAAATGCCGACGCTGGGTGCGTTTATGAGCGGCTTCGGCGAACTGTTTTCACATAAGGATTTCATCGTCGTCATCTTCTCCTTCCTGTTTGTTGACTTCTTTGATACGGCGGGAACGCTGGTTGCAGTGGCAAACCGGGCAGGGTTGGTCAATGAAAAAGGTGAACTGGAAAATATTGAAAAAGCACTGCTTTCGGACTCCGTCGGCACCTGTGTGGGCGCTGTCTTGGGGACTTCGACGGTAACGTCGTTTGTAGAATCGACCTCGGGTGTTGAGGTAGGCGGACGGACGGGCTTAACCGCGGTGACGACCGGCGTTCTGTTCTTGTTGTCGATTGTCTTCTTCCCGCTGCTTTCCGTCGTGACCAGCGCGGTTACGGCGCCGGCTCTGATCGTCGTCGGAATTCTGATGGCGCAGCAGCTGGGCGGCATCGAATGGGATAACTTCATCTTCGCGTCGACCGGCTTCATGGCGATCATTATGATGATTCTGTGCTATTCGATTTCCGACGGTATCGCGTTAGGGTTTATCACCTATGGCGCGGTGATGCTGGGCAGCGGCAAGGCGAAGGAAGTCCGGCCGATTATCTGGATTCTGGATATCGTCTTTATCCTGTATTTCATCATCTGATTCATCCATCATTTTCTGTGGTAATCCGCCACTTTCGATGGTAAAATAAACAAAGGAAAAAGTGAATTAGAATACTCGTTATTTTAATTCACTTTTCAATTCCAAAACAAAGGAGGCAACACGATGGCTGATAAAATTATCGTTCTCGATTTCGGCAGTCAATATAACCAGCTGATCGCCCGGCGGATCCGGGAGTTCGGCGTCTACAGTGAGCTGCATCCCAATACGATGACGCTGGCGGAGATCCAGGCCCTGGGGGATGTGAAAGGCATTATTTTCAGCGGCGGACCGAACAGCGTCTATGATGAGAATGCGTTCAAATGTGATCCGGCAATCTTTACGAGCGGTCTGCCGATTCTGGGAATTTGTTACGGCATGCAGATGACGCATTTCATGAACGGCGGCGACGTGCGTTCGTGCAACAGTAAGGAATATGGGCGGACTGAGATTGAGATTGAATCGGATTCTCTGTTGTTCAAGGGGCTGCCAAAGAAGCAGACCGTCTGGATGAGCCATGGCGATCAGGTGTCCAGGCTGGCTCCGGGGTTTGTGAAGGACGCTTCCAGCTCTACTTGTGAATTTGCTTCGACGAGCAATCCGGAAAAGCGGATATATACGGTACAATTCCATCCGGAAGTGCGGCACAGCGAATATGGCAACGAGATGCTGAAAAACTTTGTATTTGAAATCTGCCATGCGCAAAATAACTGGTCAATGCACAATTACATCGACATGCAGATTGAGAAGATCCGCGCTCAGGTCGGTTCGGACAAGGTTCTGCTGGCCTTATCGGGCGGGGTGGATTCCTCTGTCGTGGCGGCGTTATTGCACAAGGCGATCGGATCGCAGCTGTATTGCATGTTCATTGATCATGGCCTGCTTCGCAAAGGTGAGGCAGAGAGTGTCATGGAGACGTTCGGTCGGAATATGAAGCTGAATCTGAGGAAGATCGACGCGTCGAAGAAATTTCTGGATAAGCTCAAAGGGGTATCGGATCCGGAACAGAAGCGGAAAATCATTGGCAATGAGTTTGTCTATACGTTTGATGAGGAAGTCAAGAAGCTGGCAGAGGGTGAGAATATCCACTGGCTGGCGCAGGGTACGCTGTATACAGATGTGATCGAAAGTGGTACGCAGACCGCCCAGACGATCAAGTCGCATCACAATGTCGGCGGTCTGCCCAAGGATATGCAGTTCCAGTTGATCGAACCGCTGAACACGTTGTTCAAGGATGAAGTGCGGCAGTTGGGCAAGGAGCTGGGCCTGCCGGACGAAATGGTATGGCGGCAGCCGTTCCCGGGGCCGGGATTGGGAATTCGTGTTTTAGGCGAGATCACGGAAGAAAAATTAATGATGGTTCGTGAATCGGATGCGATTTTGCGCGAAGAAATAGCGAAGGCAGGACTTGAACGGGACATCTGGCAGTATTTCACCGCGCTGACGAATATGAAGTCGGTGGGTGTCATGGGCGATCAGCGGACGTATGATTACGCCATCGCGATCCGGGCGGTCACTTCGATCGACGGGATGACCGCGGATTGGGCACGAATTCCATTTGACGTATTGAGTGTAATTTCCAGTCGGATCGTTAACGAAGTGCCTCATGTCAATCGCGTGCTGCTGGACATCACGTCCAAGCCGCCGGGAACGATCGAATTTGAATGAGTTTATGGACTGAAAAAAACTAGTGTTTATGCCGGATTCAAACAAATTTGTTTAAGTGCTGGCAATGATTTGGCAACATGTGATCCCTACTGATGTAATAATTTCTAAAGAAATAGTATAGAAAAACCTTATTGACTTCCTTTTCCACTTCTGGATATCGAAAATCAGTAAGGTTTTTAATGTTTATTTTTCTTTTTTAGTTCACTCATAAGAAAATCGCTAAGTGTTTTCGAGGAAACTTTTATCCAGTGATGAGAGTTGTCAAGTTCTTATATTTACAGCGCCATTGTTTGTCTTCTTCATTGGTAATTTCGCCTTGATCCAGTTAGATAGTTTTTTTAAAATCTATGAAACAGACAAAAGAAAACGGGTGAAGGAAAATACATGAAAATCCAAAAGCTATGTGATATGCACAACGATACTTCATTATTTTGAATTATGTAAGATGGAGAAAATAGAGACAAAGGATATTATCGCGGAACAGAATGAGTTGCTATCTTATCAAAATGAATTCGGGCAGCCATATTCTGCTACTCATCTTATAATAATACACGGTCAATTAAACTCTATTTTTAATCATGCAGTAAGATTTATCGCTTACTCTCTAATCCGGCGCGGAAGCCTGAGCAATGGGATCAGAGGAATATAAGGAAATGATGTTCTGGACAAAAGAGGAATATCTGAAATTTGCAGATGACATGATGGATAAACCATAATCTTATTATTCGTTTTTCTATGTGGTTAAGTCATTTTCTTGATTGATATAGCTAATTTTCAAATTAAGAAACTGGCTTTATTGAATAAACTTGGATTATAATAAGGGCATATAAAAATAGGATGGATAATTTAATGAATATAAAGCAACTAATTGGTGAGACATCTGAATATGATAAGAAACTTCTTCTTGAAGAAAGAAAGCCTAAAAGTTGGTGTAAAAGTGTTAGTGCTTTTGCAAATTCATTTGGTGGTTTTTTGATTTTTGGGGTTTCTGATGATGATGAAATAGTTGGCTTAGAAAAGCCGGAGAAAGATGCGGAAAAGATTAGCGAAATAATTAAATCAAAGCTCAATCCAATACCTGAATTTAATCTAAGATTTGAAAATACAAATAATCAAACAGTAATCATTTTAGAGGTTTTTAAGGGCTTTGAAACACCCTATTATTATAGTGGGGATGGCGTATTGGAAGCCTATATAAGAGTTGGGAATGAGAGTGTAAAAGCATCTCCGATAGAATTAAAACGTTTAGTGCTTCGTGGGAGAAATTCATCTTTTGATTCACAAGATTCTACATATAAAATTGAAGACTATGCTTTTTCAAAGTTAAGAGAAAGATATAAAAAGTGGACAGGGAATAGTTTTGATGACAAAGATTTGATTTCATTTGGATTAGTTGATTCAAATGGTCAATTAACCAATGCCGGTGCTTTATTTGCGGATGAGAGTCCAATTCGTTGGTCAAGATTATTTTGTACGCGATGGAATGGATTAAATAAGAGTGGCGGTTCTATTGATGCCATTGATGATGCGGAATATGAAGGAAGTATCATTTCCTTAATTGAAAATGGAGAAACTTTTATTAAACGCAATAGTAGATTAATGTGGAGAAAAACTGCGAATTCAAGAGAAGAAATGCCGGAATATGTAGAACGCAGTTACCACGAAGCGTTAATTAACGCATTAGCTCATCGCGATTATTTAATTAATGGAAGTGAAGTTCATATTGATATTTTTGATGATCGGCTGGAAATTTATTCTCCGGGTGGAATGCCAGATGGATCGATAATTCAAGATAGAGACCCATTAACAATACCATCAACACGTAGAAATCCGGTTTTAGCTGATGTGTTAAATCGTTTAGGCTATATGGAAAGAAAAGGGAGTGGTTTTGGTAAAATTATTAACGGGTATGAGTTGCAGATCAATTATGATGACAAGAAAAAACCAATATTTCGTTCTGATCGTTATCAATTTACGGTAATAATGCCAAACCTAAATTATGTTGTCCCTCAGGATGTCCCTCAGAATGTCCCTCAGGATGTCCCTCAGGATAATGTAGAAAAAAGAATACTTCAATTAATACGTGCGAATAATAAAATAAGCACAGAAAAGATGTCAGAGGCAATAGGAGTTAGTTCAAAGACAATTAAACGGCGTATTAAAAATATGCATAATATCAGATTTGTAGGCCATGGTTCTAATGGGTATTGGGAGATTAAAGAGTGATTAAGGTTCAAGGATAATGGGGTAATAAAAAAGACATAAGAGGAGGAAAAAAGAAGGAATCAGAATATTAGTGGTTATTTGTGAGGCTTGTATCATTGAAACTGAAATATCATAAGCGTCTCAACTATAAAGAAAGAACCAACTTTGCGGTAATCAAGGCAGAGGAAGCAGGAGACAATGAAGAGAAGGAAAGGGGAAGAATGGCAACAGATCATAGAGAACTATCGAGCCAGCGACTTAAGTTCCAGCCAGTTCTGTAATCATAAAGGGATCAAATTAAAAACTTTCTACAATCACATCTATAAGCAAAATAAACGTAAAGAAGAACCGCATCACTTCATTTTTGTTTAAGTGGAAGCGGAGTCAGTGAAAACCGAGTTCAGATCCATGGATGGAACTCGCTTGGGACAGCGGATTCCAGATCGAAAGCAGCATCGCATTCTGCGGCTGTGTATTTGACACTTACTCATGATCTATGTAATTACCGTGTTAAACTTCAATCATTATCCGCAAGCCTGGACAGAAACCTTCGCGAAATATCCTGGGAAGCTCAATTTAATGCCTGAGAATTTCGGATAAAATGAGCATTAGAAATGAACTGGTTCATGCCTGGAATCGAACAGGAGGTAGATCAATGGAACAGAGGAAAGCCAGAATGCAGCAAGCGTTACGCATGGAACCTGATTCAGTACCCAATGCGATCCAGGTGCGTGGAGCGCGTGTCCATAATTTAAAGAATATCAATGTCGATATTCCGCTGAATCAAATTGTCGGGATCGCGGGCGTATCAGGTTCCGGCAAATCTTCATTAGCCCTGGGTGTCTTATATGCGGAAGGTTCACGCCGCTATCTTGACGCTCTTTCAACGTATACACGCAGACGGATGACACAGGCTGCCAAGGCGCAGGTTGATGAAGTACTCTATGTTCCTGCCGCGCTGGCATTGCATCAAAGGCCTGCGGTTCCGGGAATCCGCAGTACCTTCGGCACGGGAACTGAACTTTTAAACAGCCTGCGTCTGATGTTTTCCCGGCTTGCCCATCATCGCTGTCCCAACGGACACGTTTGTCCGCCATCGTTAGCCGTTGCCGCGGGACAGGAATTGATCTGTCCGGTGTGCGGGGAACATTTCTTTGCTCCATCCGCAGAGGAGCTGGCCTTTAACAGTCAGGGAGCCTGCCGGAAGTGCGGCGGTACCGGAATCGTCAGGACTGTAGATTTGTCAACGCTGGTTCCCAACGAATCGCTGACGATTGATGAAGGCGCGGTCGTTCCCTGGAATACCCTGATGTGGTCGCTGATGACGGATGTCTGCCGGGCAATGGGCGTCCGGACTGACGTTCCATTCTCGGAATTGACGGCCAAGGAACGTGAGATCGTTTTCTACGGTCCGGCTGAAAAGAAACATATATTTTATAAAGCCAAGAACACCAATCAGGCCTGCGAGATTGATTTTACGTATTTTAACGCTGTTTATACCGTGGAGAACGCGCTTGCCAAAGTGAAAGATGAAAAAGGCATGAAGCGCGTTGAAAAATTTCTGAAGCAGGACAGCTGTCCGGAATGCGGAGGTTCGCGGCTTTCCGTGGCGGCCCGGGCGCCGAAGCTGCGCGGTATTTCGCTGGATGAAGCCTGCCGGATGACCTTATCTCAGTTAACACTCTGGGTTAAGGAGGTTCCGGAATCCCTGCCAATAGAGATGCGGCCAATGGCCTTTGCGATCTGCGAATCCTTTCAGACTGCAGCGAAACGGCTGATGGATTTGGGACTGGGCTATCTGACATTGGACCGGGCGGCGTCAACGTTATCAACTGGCGAACGTCAGCGGATGCAGCTGGCCCGCGCTGTGCGCAACCGCACAACCGGCGTGCTGTATGTTCTGGATGAACCCTCAATCGGGCTGCATCCTTCCAATATCGTGGGACTAACCGGGGTGATGCATGATTTAATTAAGGATGGAAATTCAGTCGTTCTGGTCGATCATGATACGCAGATCCTGAGGGAAGCGGACTGGATTGTGGAAATGGGGCCGGGAGCCGGGGCCGAGGGAGGACAGGTGATCGCCGAAGGACCGCTGAATGAAATTAAAGAAAACGCTCAATCGCAGATCGGACCATTTTTGGCGGGAACCGCCGTTGTTGACGTATGTCGGCGGACAATTTCCGAAGATCTGTTCAAGCTGGGAAAAATCCATCTGTCGACCGCTGCGCTGCATACCGTTAAGCCGTTGGAAGCCGATATCCCAAAAGGCCGGCTGACCGTGGTAACCGGGGTTTCGGGGTCCGGCAAGACGACATTCATTTTGGAAAGTCTAATTCCAGGCCTGGAAGCCCTGATCGGCGGGAAGCCGCTGCCGAACCATGTGCGCTCACTGGAGGCAGGGGATATCAGTCAGGTCAAATTGATCGATGCAACGCCGATCGGCATTAACGTCCGCTCAACGGTCGCCACTTATGCCAATGTTCATGATGAATTACGAAAGGTATATGCGCGGACCCCACAGGCGAAAACGCTGCATTATTCAGCCGGGGATTTTTCTTACAACACCGGCAAGCTTCGCTGTCCCACCTGTGATGGAACAGGCACGATCAGCCTCGACGTGCAATTTTTGCCGGATGTGGAAATTCCCTGTCCGGATTGCAGGGGCTCGCGGTATGCCAAGACGGCGGACTCCATTCGCCGGCAGAATAAAATGGAACACGGGTATGCGCTGCCGGAATTGATGGCGATGGATGTCAAACATGCGCTGAATGCCTGTTCCGATTTAAAAACAGTCAGCCAGCGGCTTCAGACATTGCAGGAGCTGGGACTGGGCTATCTGACTTTGGGCGAAGCGACGCCGAGCTTGTCCGGCGGTGAGGCACAACGGCTGAAGCTCGCGTCAGAAATGGGGCGGCAGCAGGAAAACACGGTCTTCGTCTTCGATGAACCGACGATCGGCCTGCATCCACTGGACGTCCGCACCCTGCTTGTGATCCTTGACCGATTAGTGGAGAAAGGGGCGACGGTAATCGTGATTGAGCACGATCTCGACGTGATTGCCAACGCCGATTATCTGATCGACATGGGACCGGGCGGCGGCGAGGACGGAGGACAGATCGTGGCCGTTGGAACCCCGGAAGCAGTGGCGGCCAATCAGGAAAGTATAACGGGCAAGTATTTGCGGAAACATCTGCAGCCGGAATAAGGCTGGATCAAAAAAATTCTGCCATGATTTATGGGGGGCGGATTGAAGCACAGCTGCCAATGAATATATGGATCAAAGATCGTGGTCAGCAGAAATTTTATTATTATCGAAGCGGGGCTGTCAGGCGCTATTTTTGCGGAAATTGACAGGGAGCGAAGAAACGCTCGAACGATGGCAAATCAGAACTGATTTTCATGCACAAAAGGATATTGGATCATGATTCGTTAAGAATCCAACTTTACAGCGGCTAAACTTTTGCGAGTAAGGAAATGGAAGGCTGGAACACGCGGGTTGATGTGGTATTTCTGTTTATGAAGAAACATTGACGTCAGGATCAGAACTTTGCGGCAGCGCTTGAATGGCTTGGATGAAACGTCGATGAATTTTGGTTTATCAAACCCGGAATGAGGTCTGAGTTCATACTGGAAAAATAATACGAAATTGAATGAACTTCCGGGCAGAACCAATATCATTTTTGTCCTGTTTAATGGTATAATAAACCTATGAACGCAATTTGAAGTCATAGAGCTTGTAATGGAGGGTGAACAACGATGGCAATGGACGACATGAATGAAGTACGGGATTTTGATGAAGATATCAAAGACCGAAAAGCACTTATTGAAGAAGCGAAGCAGCTCGATCTTTCAAAGAACTGGAATGAAATCGCTTCGGCAGTTATGAATTTAAAGAAAAGATGGAAGCGGATTTCGTATTGGGAATCAGCTTATGAAGATGAACTGGCGGATGAATTCGAAAAGATGATCGACGCTTTCTATGCCAAGCGCAACGAAGGATTCCAGAGTATTCAGAAGGCGAAACAGGAGTTGATTGAACGCGCTCAGGAATTGTCAAAGTCGGAAAACTGGAATCAGGCGACAGAGGAAATGAACGAACTGATGCGGCAGTGGAAAGCTTTGGGTTCGGCTGGGAAAGAAACTGACGATCAGCTGTGGGAGTCGTTCAACGAAGCGCGCAATGCGTTCTTTGACCGCAAGCGTCAGAATTGGGAAGAGCGAAAGGCGAAATCCGTGAATGCGCAGCAGGTAAAAAAAGAATTGATCAAAAAGGCGGAAGCGCTGGCGGATTCGGAAGAGTGGCAGAAGACTGGCGATCAGCTCAGAAAGCTGATGGATGAATGGAAAAATGCCGGCTTTGCGGGCAAAGACGTCGACGATCAGCTGTGGAACGAGTTCAATGAGGCACGTCAAAAATTCTATGATCGCCGCAGCGCAGCCTACGCGCAGATTCATGAGCGTCAGCAGCAGGTGGCTGAGAAGAAAAAAGAACTGATCGATCAGGCGATCACGATCGTCGCACAGAAAGAATATAACCGTGAGAATACCGAAAAGATGAAACGGCTGAACGTGCTGTGGAAAGAAGCTGGATCCTGCGGCAAGGAGAAAGAAGACGCATTGTGGAAAGAATTCCGTTCTGCGGCAGATGATTATTTCTCCGGCTTGAAGCAGTTTAACGAACAGAAGCACAACGATTGGATCAAACGGATGCAGGAGGTTCGCAACCGGAAAATGGAATTGATCCAGTCCCAGCAACGTCAGCTGAAATGGATGAAAAACGAACTGCCGACCCTGTTGAGTCAGACGGCGGCGGATGAAATGGCTGAAGATATTAAAGATAAGGAAGACTTTATTCAGGAACTGGAAGCTGATCTTGCGGAAATTAACGAAAAGCTCGGCGTCGGCACTAAAAAATAAATCGTCAGAAGGAAGCTCGCAAAAAGAGCTTCTTTTTGTCATAAGATTGAGCGAGGTGAACAAGGCGAAATAACCGCTGGCAAATCACTTGATGAATGCCGTCGCCTTCTAACCCGAAGCATAAAGATACGGTTGTTCTGTTATCAAGGGAAAGACAGTCGTTTCCAATGTCAGATCGAAAGAGGAGAGTAAAACGATGAAAACAACAATGCGCAGAAAAAATCAGGCTTTAACTGAAGAAGAATGTATTGCCATATTGCAGAATGGGACCTCAGGGGTGCTGGCGACAGCCGGCGAGGACGGGGATTATCCGTATGCCGTACCGCTCAGCTATGTTTATTGGAATTCCCGTCTTTATTTTCATTGTGCCGGAGAAGGGCATAAACTGGAAGCGATTGCCCGCAATCCCCGGGTGTCGTTCTGCGTCGTCGATCAGGATCAGGTTGTTCCGGATAAATATACGACGTATTTCCGCAGTGTGATCGTCTTTGGAAAGGCTCGAATTTTGACTGAAGCTGAAGGGAAGCGGATTGCTCTGGAAAAACTGGCTGAACGATTTTCCCCCGAATATCCAAAAGGACGCAAGGCGGAAATTGATAAATTATTTAACGTCGTAACGATGGTAGAAATTCAGATTGAAGCGATGACGGGAAAAGAAGCGAAGGAACTGCGAAAAATACGATAGCTGCGTATTTTTCAGCGGTGTTGGTGAATTAAGACAATTTCAAAAGGCAGGTAAAATGGAAGAAGTGATGATGAACTATTCTGTTTCTTGTTACATAGAAGAGGCTGACAGGTACACTGTGGGAAAGAGGAAACACCTGATGAAATTCTTTTAAGGAAGAATAAACCATGAAAAACCTTGCGGATATTCTGAGAGACAGCCGATGAGAAACGACAATCTCTTTGAATATTGAAAATAAGTGTTAAATCCGCACACTCAGTAGTTTTTCTTCCAACTCTTGTTAGATTTAAAAAAAATGGATGTGCGGCCTGGATGTGAGAACGCCGGCGGTCAATCAGCTGCATGATGATTTCCTGAAAACTCAGGTCGTCTCTCAGCTGATTACAATAGAAGACTGCCGCAAGTTCCAACCGTTGATCAAGCGTTGGATCGTCAATGTGATCAAGTTTTTTGCACCGTTGATGTAACTGAAATCAAGCGAAGAAATAAAAATGCGCTGGATTCTCACTTTGCCTGTGGGAACTCAGCGCATTTTTTTGATTCAGGATCAAGTCTTCTACCGTCAGACAGAGAAAGTTGCGTTTCAGCGGCAAGATAGCTCCTGGAAATCAATCGAAATATGAAACCAGGATCATTCTTGATCGGAGCTCGCCGATGATTGATCGCTGTCGCTCAGTTTAAAATCTTCCGTCTTTCCTTCACTGTAAAAGCGTCCACAGGCTGCGGTGAATTTTAAGACGCAGTAATCCGGATCGTCGACTCCCAATGGATAATACATCGTGTCCGTCGGCTGCCAGATCGACGCTTTGGCTTCATGATCTGTCAGAACTTCCATCGTTCCTTTTAACTGAATTCCGACGAATTTCTGCTTTCCCTGCTTGTAAAAGTAAACGCTGGCTTTTGGCTGAGTCCGAAAGATCTGAACCTTTTGCGAGGAGGTGTTGGTAGAGAAATAGAATGCGGTGCGGCCGTCAATCCGCCGCGGGGCGAACATTGCTTTCTGACTTGGAAATCCATCCTCGTCAACGCCGGCGACCACGGCAACTTTCTGTGTGCGAATAAAACGGATGATTTCATCTTGATTCATCATGCTCTTAACCCTCATTTCTTTCCTGATTTTGTTCGGCCTGACGCAGTGTTGTCAAGATTCGCCGCAGATAGGCTTCAAACTGATCCTTTTCCGCTTCGCTGAACCCGGTGTAAAAAAGGACGTTCATCCGTTGGGAAACAGCGTCGTATTTCTGCTGGAGTGAAACGGCGTAATCGGTCAGCGTGATCAACGTCTGCCGGCGATTGTCCGGATTGCTTTCCCGCCGCACGATGCCATGCGCGACCATCGTATCAATCATGATCGACACCGTATTTTTAGCCAGGGATGTCCGCTTGCTGATTTCGCTGATCGTACAGGGGGATTGCTTCCACAGGACGAATAAAATCCGGCCCTGACCGCCGCTGATCTTCAATCCTTGCTCGCTTAAAAAGCGTTCAAAGATTCGATCTTGAAGCTGTTTAATCTGCGTGATGTAAAAACCGCCTAGTGTTTCGATGGGGACCACCTCGAGGATTTCAACTATATGTTCTATATAGAACTATAAATATGATAATCCATTCCCAATCTGCCGTCAAGCCTGAATCTGAATGAAAAAGGTCTGGATTCCAGACCTTTTCCCTCCTGTAAAGTTGTTTTGTTTACTGCAGGCGGTTGATGACGCGATCCCAGGTGTTGTTGCCAATGACTCCGTCGACCGTTAAGCCATTGAGAGCCTGGAAGGTTTCCACAGCACGCTTGGTGTTCTGACCGAAGTTGCCGTCGACGACCAGGCGTGGATTGGGAGCGATCAGCTCATTCAGATATTGCTGGAATTTCTGGACACCCAGACCGACGTTGCCGACACGCAGCGTGCGCGTTGATTTGTTGCGCTCCACCGCCGGACTCGGCAGGTTTTTGAATTCCTGGATAATCTTATCCCAGGTCGTCTGTCCAAGAATGCCGTCGACATTCAGGTGATAAACATACTGGAAAACAGCGACCGCAAATTCGGTCTTCTGACCGTAAATGCCGTCCTCCTCCATCGGCGTCAGATTCGGCGCGGCCAGGATCTGGTTGATATAATACTGCATTTTCTTGACGTCGATTCCATTACTTCCCAACTGTAAGGTGTATGCCATTTTGCATTCCTCCTTTCCCTGTATGCTATGCGTTGAAACCGGGGTGGGTTAGGCGGGCAAAGGCGGATGTCAAACCGATTGATGAATTTGTCAGTTTTTACGCTGTGCACGTCGGTTTTTCCTGTATAATGAAGAAAAGGGGTTAATGTTGATGAAGAATGGGAAGGTCTTGGCAGCGGGGGCGATCGGTCACTTCCTGGTCGATTTTGCCTGCGCGGCGTTTCTGCTGCGGCATAATGGAGAAACGATATACTGGACGGAGCTGTTGATCCTTTATAATTTCTGCGCGTTTGCGCTGCAGATGCCATTGGGAATTCTGGCGGACCGCTGGCCGGCGCTTCCCTGGGCGGCCGGGGGTGCTCTTTTGTGCGCCGCGGGAGCCTTGCCGCTGCCGTTAGCGGCGCTGGGACTGATTTTGGGACTTGGCAACGCGGCGTATCATCTGGGGATTGGAAAACCGTTGATGGAGGCGGAATCCGGCAGCGCGGCACTGGGGATCTTTGTCGCGCCGGGAGCGCTGGGCATTACGCTGGGAACATGGGCCGCCAAGATGAATAGGATTTCGATCCTGCCGCTGAGCGTTGTTCTGATTGGGCTGGCGTTTGTTGTTTACCGGCTGCGGTGGCAGCCGCAGGAGCACCGGAGGGAAAAGAAATGTTCCTTTTCTTTAACGGGGGTGATCTGTTTGTTTCTTGTCGCCGCTCTGCGGTCCTTTGCCGGTTTCACCTGGCCGCTGTCCTGGAAAGCTCAGGCGTTGATTCCGCTGACATTGGCTGTCGCGGGGGGCAAAGCGGCGGGCGGGATCGCTGCCGATTACTGGGGACTGAAGAAAACGGCGCTGTTTTCGCTGGGCCTGAGCTTTCTTTGCTTTTTAAAAGCCAACTGGATCGTTGCCGGACTGAGCGGCGTATTTTTATTCAATATGACGATGCCGCTGTGTCTGAAGCAGATGCATCGACAGTTTCCGGAACATGCCGGATTTGTGTTCGGACTTTTAACGTTTGCGCTGTTTCTTGGGTTTGTGCCGGTGATCCTGGGCATAACGACGGTGACGAAAGCGCAGACGCTGATTTTGATCGCGCTGTCCTGGCTGGGTTTGGGAATGGCCTTTAAAAGGGGGCAGGACGATGTTTAGATCGCTGATTCTGTCGCTGATGATGACGTGGCTGCTGGAGCTGAGCTTTGCGTTTCTGCTGGGGATCCGGCGCTGGAAAGATCTGATTCTGATCATGTTGGTCAATCTGATGACCAATCCGGCGGTTGTTTACCTGGCGCTGACCTTCCGGTACTCCCTGCCTTCGTGGCTTCTGATTACGATGCTGGAAAGTCTGGCAGTCGTGGTGGAAGCACTGTATTACCGAAGCTATGCGCTGACGATCCGTCATCCCTGGCTGTTCTCGCTGGCGGCTAACGTTTTCTCCTATGGCGTCGGCTGGCTGCTGCAGCACGGCTGATCAATTAATGTCTGTGAAAGTCAGGCTGAAAAAGCGGACTTTCCTTGCGAAATCATCTTCATCATTTATTGATACAACGGATATTGCAGAACCGGAAACATCGAAGTCGTTTTATTGATATAGCGGATATTGCAGAAAGGGGGAAAAATCATGGAAAGAAAATCAGATTGGGTCATGATGAAAATTTTCAGCATTCTGATTCTGGTGGCGGGATTGTTGACACCGGTAAGCGCGGATGTGATCGCGGAACCGCAAGATCCTTTTTATAAAGAACATGCCGAAGAATGCACTTATGTGGGGCAATATTATCGGGTAATTGCCGTCAAAGGTGCTCCGCTTTACGCCGCTCCGCAATCTGCGGAAGTCCTCGGACAGGTGCCGTTGGGAGAAGAAATCTGGATCGACTTTACGTATGTTTCAGAAATTGGCGATGTCTGGGGTGTTCAGGCGCTGGAAGGCGATCTGGCCGGTTCTTCAGTCTGGCTGAATCTGGCGGATCTTCAGACAGAAATGAATGATGCGATTTTTTTCAAGGAACATCAGGAAGAAATAGAACTGATCGACGACGTATTTGCGCCGGATTCTTTTTCCGGTTATTTATGCTTTTATGAGTATCCCGGAGCGGACAGTGTGTACGAATATACCGACGCTGAAAGTCTTCTGGAAAGCCCGGTGCCGGTGTGCGGGCTGTTTAAAACAGAGACGGAAGAGGTGTGGCTGTATACCCTTAATTATTTTAGACATCAGGGATGGTTTCAGCGCGATCAGCCCGTGGTGGAACAGGCGCCGCTTTTGAACTACCTGCGCGGTCATATTCAGGCAGATGAAGACGGCACGCTTCAGGTTGCTCCTTTTGTGACGCCGCAGCCGGCTGTCCTCACGCCGCAGCCGGACAGGACAGACAGACCGGCAAGACGCGGCTCAGTCCGCCAATACATCGCGATCTCTTCATCGCCGGATGGCTTGATCGGCGGTCTGGTGCTCGCTGTCGTTGTGGTGACCGGCGGTTTGATCGCTGTTTTCTGGAGAAAACCGAAACGCTAGCCAGCCTTGGCGAGGGACAAGACACAAGATCGAACGATGATCGTTGAGGCAAGGGGCGTGAAAATAAATGAAGAAAATCAAAAGCACAGAAGTGCATGGAAAAATACAGGGAGGGACAACGATGAAGAAGTTTTTGAAAATAGCCGCGGCGATGATGCTGCTCGCAGGCAGTGCGGCGACCCTGCATGCGGATCTGATCGTCTGTCCGGAGGATGATTTCTTCAAGGAACACGACGAGGAATGCGAGTATGTCGGACAGCTTTACACGGCGGCTGGGGATGCGGGGGTTGTCTATGTTTATTCCAGCCCGATTTCCAATGAAATCGTCGGAGAAATTCCCAACGGCACAGATATCTGGATTGATTTTACTTACCAGACGAAAGAAGGCGTTTTGTGGGGCGTGCAGACGCCGCGGCGCGATCTGAGTCTGGGGCAGTGGATGAATCTGACGGAATTTGAAATCGCAAAGACAGCCGAGGATTTCGAGCGGGAACATCAGGATGCGCTGGAGCCCATCGAGCAAACCTACACTCTAAACGAACCGCGCGGCTATCTGACGTTGTGGGAATATCCGGGATCGGAACACATTGAAAATTACATCGACAGCTGGAATTTGGATCCCAAGACGGTCATTCGGATCACGAAGAAATATACGGACGAGTCAGGACAGGTCTGGTTCTATATTGAGGTTGACGCGGGGATGTATGGCTGGATTCGGGAAGGTCAAAAGCTGACGCCGATGGGCTGGAAAATTACTGGTATCTGGATCAGGGAACGTATGCCCCGACGAAGCCGACGCCCCGTCCGACTGCCCCGATCCCGCGCGTTCCGCTCGATTCACCGCGGCCGACCCACGGTTCTGTGGATCCTTATCTTAAGAAACGCCCGGAGTTTACGCTGATGCTTGGCGCGGGCATTGCCGGCGTGATCGCCCTGACTGCGCTGACGATCGTCCGTTTCTGGAAAAAACGATAACCGTTTTTGCGCGTGGAATAATCCACGCAGGTCAGTAATTTCAAGTTTATCAATCTCGTTAAAGCGAACATGTCCAGTGGAAACGTTCGCTTTTTTATTAAATTTATACGCTTTCCCGGAAGAAATGAAGCTGATTTTATTCGTTAAATTTCACATAAAATTCACAACAAATAAGATTGACAAGCGGGAAGATCAGAGTAAAATGTTAGTATCCTAACAAAAAGGGAGTGATACTGATGCAGCGAAGAATTGGTTATGAAATTCGTGAAGTCCAACAGATGATTCATCAAAAGATGGAACAATTCCGTCACGAGAACGGCTGTGAACTGACGTTAGTTCAAACTCGGACAATCGGTTTTTTGATTGCCAGTCGGGGGCAGGATGTCTTCCAGCGAGATCTGGAAAAGGAATTGCGCATTCGCCGGTCGACCGCCAGCGAAATTCTGAACGTCCTGGAGCGCGACGGTTATCTTCATCGAATTCCCGCCCCGCATGACGCCCGGCTGAAAAAACTGGTGCTGACTGAAAAGGCGCTGCAGCTGAATCAGAAGATGACCGAGAATATTGATCGGATGGAAGCCCTGCTTTCCCAATCGATCTCCCCGGATGACCAGGAACACTTTTTTTCTGTTTTGGATCAATTAAAAAAGAATCTGGAATAACGTAAAAGAGGAAGGAGAATGTTATGATTCAACGATTGCTTCAAGAAGTAAAAGAATATAAAAAAGCTTCCTTGCTCGCGCCGGCGCTGATGGTCGGCGAAGTGGTCATGGAGCTGATGCTGCCGTTTTTGATGTCGTTCATCATTGACTCCGGCGTCAATCAGGGCGACATGGCCGCGGTGTTTAAATACGGAGCGCTGATGCTGCTCTGTGCATTTTTATCTCTGTTCTGCGGGATGCTGAGCGGAAAATATGTGGCGTACGCTTCGGCAGGGTTTGTGAAGAATTTGCGGAAAGCGATGTTCGAAAGTATCCAGAAATTCTCATTTGCCAATATTGACAAATATTCGACCTCTGGTCTGGTTACCCGCATGATGACCGACGCGACCAATGTCCAAAACGCCTATCAGATGATTCTGCGGATGTGCGTGCGCGCGCCGCTGATGCTGGTGGTGGCGATGTCGATGACGTTTATGATCAACGGCAAGCTGGCGATGGTCTTCTTCTACGCGATGATTTTTCTGGGGGCGATCCTGAGCTTCATCACGCTGAAGGCCCATCCGATGTTCCGCAAAACGTTCCGCAAATATGACGATTTAAACGCGAGCGTTCAGGAAAACGTCACGAATATCCGCGTTGTCAAAGCGTATGTCAAGGAAAGTGCGGAGACCGATAAATTTAAAACCGCAGCCGGCAACCTGAAAAAGATGTTCATGAAAGCTGAGAACATTCTGGTGTTCAACAATCCGGTCATGCAGCTGACGATGTATTGCTGCATCCTGGCGCTGAGCTGGATGGGTGCGCGGATGATCGTCGGCAGCGCGCTGACAACGGGCGAGCTGATGAGCTTGTTTACCTACACGATGAATATCCTGATGAGTTTGATGATGCTGTCGATGATCTTCGTCATGCTGAGTATGTCGATGGCTTCGGCCCAGCGAATCGCGGAGATTCTGGAGGAAAAGCCGAGCATCGTCAATCCGGAAAATCCGGCGATGACTGTGGCCGACGGCTCGATCGAGTTCGATCATGTGGCGTTCGGTTATTATGCCGGAAAGGATAAATATGTTTTAGAAGACATTAATTTGAAGATCAAAGCCGGAGAAACCATTGGAATTCTCGGTCCGACCGGTTCCAGTAAATCCACGCTGATGAGCCTGATTCCACGACTATATGACGCCAGCGAGGGCACAGTCCGCGTCGGCGGCGTCGATGTCCGTCATTATGATCTGGATTCGCTGCGCAACAGCGTCGCGATGGTATTGCAGAAAAACGTCCTGTTTTCCGGGACGATCAAGGATAATCTGCGCTGGGGCAACGAACAGGCCACGGATGAGGAAATGATCCATGCCTGCAAGCTTGCCTGCGCCGACGAGTTCATCCGGCAATTCCCGAAGGGTTACGACACCTATATCGAACAAGGCGGAACTAACGTCTCCGGCGGTCAGAAGCAGCGCTTGTGCATCGCGCGGGCATTGCTGAAAAAACCGAAAGTTCTGATTCTTGACGACAGCACCAGCGCCGTCGATACCCGCACCGACAGTATGATCCGCAAGGCGTTCCGGGAAGAAATTCCGAATACGACCAAGCTGATCATTTCACAGCGGATATCCTCCATTGAAGACGCCGATCGGATCGTCGTGCTTAACGAAGGGCGGATTGAAGGCGTGGGCACGCATGCGGAACTGTTGGCGAGCAACGCGATTTATCAGGAAGTCTACGAAACGCAGAAGAAAGGAGAGGATGAACATGAGCAGGCCTAGAAACGTGGGAACCAACGGCGAAAAGCTGAACACGAAAGTGCTGGGACGACTGATGAGCTACATCCTCAGCCGATATAAATTCCGTTACGCTATCGTTCTGATCTGTATTATTATTTCATCGCTGGCTTCAGTCGCGTCTTCAGTCTTCATGAAAACGCTGATCGACGGCTACATCACACCGTTAGTGCAAAGCGCCAGTCCGGATTTTACGCCGCTGTTTCAGGCGTTAAGTACAATGGCTTGTATCTATTTGGTAGGTGTGATTTCGAATCTGGCTTATCAGAAAATTTTGGTTGTTATTTCTCAAGGCACGATGAATGATTTGCGGAATGATCTGTTCAGCCACATGGAAAAACTGCCGATCCAATATTTTGATACGCATGCGCATGGGGATATCATGAGCGTCTATACCAACGATATTGATACGCTGCGGCAGGTTATCTCCCAGAGCATTCCTCAATTTCTGTCCTCGCTGTTTACGATCGTTTCGGTTTTCTTCTCAATGATCGTCATGAGCGTGCCGCTGACGCTGGTCACCCTGATGATGGTTGTGGTCATGCAGTTTGCGCTGCAGAAAATCATGCGCAAGTCAGGTCGTTACTTTGGCGCGCAGCAGCGGCAGCTGGGGAAAGAAAACGGATATATCGAAGAAATGATGGAAGGCGCGAAGGTCGTCAAGGTGTTCACGCATGAACAGAAGGCGATCGAGGAATTCAATCAGATCAATGAGGATCTGTGCGAAGCTTCCTACAAAGCAAATAAATATGCCAATATCCTGATGCCGATCGTTGGCAATCTGGGCAACATCTCCTATGTTCTGTGTGCGTTTATCGGCGGCGTGTTGGCAGTCAACGGCATCAGCGGTTTGACACTGGGCGGCCTGGCCTCCTTCCTGGCTTTGAATAAATCGTTCAACGGTCCGCTGAACCAGATTTCGCAGCAGCTGAACTCCGTCATCATGGCGATGGCCGGCGCGGAGCGGGTTTTCAAGTTGTTGGATGAACCGCACGAAGTGGATGACGGCCGCGTAACGCTGGTCAATGTCAATAAAGATGAGGCGGGACGGCTGAGTGAAGCGGAAATGACGACAGGCCACTGGGCCTGGAAACATTGCCATGAGGACGGCAGCGTCGATTATGTCGAACTGACCGGCGACGTTCGCTTCCACGATGTCAGCTTCGGCTATGTTGAAGGCAAAACCGTACTGCATGACATCGAACTGTTTGCCGAGCCGGGGCAGAAGCTGGCCTTTGTCGGCGCGACCGGCGCGGGCAAAACGACGATGACCAACCTGATCAATCGATTCTACGACGTACAGAAAGGCTCGATCACCTATGACGGCATCGACGTTAAGCTGATCCGCAAGGATGATCTGCGGCGGTCGTTAGGGATTGTTCTGCAGGATACCCATCTGTTCACCGGCACGATTGAGGACAATATCAAATATGCCCGGCCGGAGGCGACGCATGAAGAAGTTGTGGCGGCAGCTAAACTGGCGAATGCTCACTATTTCATCAAGCATCTGGAAAAAGGCTACGATACCTGGCTGACCCGCGATGGTTCTTCATTGTCGCAGGGACAGCGGCAGCTGATCTCCATCGCCCGGGCTGCGCTGGCCAATCCACCGGTACTGATTCTGGATGAAGCGACCTCTTCGATTGACTCGCGAACCGAGAAACTTGTGCAGGAAGGCATGGATAAGCTGATGAGCGGCCGGACGACCTTCGTCATCGCTCACCGGTTGAGTACGATTAAAAACTCGCACGCGATCATGGTCATGGATCATGGCCGGATTATCGAACGGGGCAATCATGAACGTCTGCTGGAAAAGCATGGCGTCTACTATCAGCTGTATACCGGCTTGATCGAAAACGACTGACAGGCGGGAGTTCCCGTCTGTTTTTCCTGTTGGCCCGGAATTCGAATTATGAAATGAGGGCGGACGTGATGCAGAGAAAAAATGCTTTTAAAGCTCAGCCTAATTGAAATTTCAAATGAAAATGGGACTGGTAATGAAAATGGATCAATTCAAAAATATAAGCGATGGTAAATCGTCAAAAATAACAAAAAAGTTGACTTATAGTCCGGTCCAGCTGGTATGATAAAGGGGCAGGCACTTACCGTTACGCGCGGATGGAAATCGGTTAAAAAGGGAAAGAGGGGAATGGAGTGACGCAAGCCAATTCTAAAAATTTAATGACTGAAGGTGTGATCTGGAAGAAGATTTTATTCTTTGCGCTGCCGATTTTTTTCGGTAATTTGTTTCAGCAATTATACAACACCGCCGATTCGCTGATCGTCGGGAATTTTCTAGGCAGTGAGGCGCTGGCGGCAGTTAGTTCGTCAGGCAATCTGATCTTTCTGCTCGTCGGTTTCTTCAACGGCATCGCTGTTGGAGCTGGGGTGGTGATCGCCCGTTACTATGGAGCGCGCAATAGCGAACAGGTTCAGCTGGCGGTGCATACGACAGTGGCTTTCGGTTTGGCCGCCAGTCTGTTGATGACGGCCGTTGGCGTAATTCTGGCGCCGCAGATTCTGATCTGGATGGGAACGCCGGCGGAGGTGCTGGGCTTATCTGCAGTTTATTTTCGAATCTATTTTGCCGGATCATTAGGCTTTATTATGTATAATATTTTTGTCGGTATCCTGCAGGCGGCCGGAGATAGCCGTCATCCGTTAGTCTATCTGGTCATTTCCTCGCTGATCAATATTGTTCTGGATCTGGTGTTTGTCGCCGGTATGCATCTGGGCGTCGGTTCGGCAGCCTTTGCGACAATACTATCGCAGTTTGTCAGCGCTGCGCTTTGCTTTAGACGTTTGTTGAAGGTGCAGGACGTTTATCGTATCGAGCCAAAGAAAATTCATTTTGACAAACCGATGCTGAAACTGATTATTCAATATGGTTTGCCGTCGGGGCTGCAGAATTCGATTATCGGATTTGCCAATGTAGTCGTTCAGACCAATATCAATGCTTTCGGGCAGATGGCAATGGCTGGCTGCGGCGCGTTCTCAAAGATTGAAGGGTTTGGTTTCCTGCCGATCACGAGCTTTACGATGGCGTTGACGACGTTTGTTGGTCAGAATCTGGGAGCTCGCGAGCTTGAACGAACCCGCAAAGGGGCGCGGTTTGGAATTCTTTGCTCAGTGGCGATTGCCGAAGGCATTGGAATTTTGATTTTTATCGGAGCACCGTGGCTGATCGCTGCTTTTAATCGGGATCCGCAGGTGATAGCCTATGGAACGGATCGGGCGCGGACGTCCGCTTTGTTTTTCTTCCTGCTGGCATTTTCTCATTGTATGGCGGCAATCCTGCGCGGGGCTGGGAAATCGACTGTTCCGATGCTGGTCATGCTGCTGACCTGGTGCGCGGCGCGGGTAACGTTTATCACGCTGATGGTTCGTTGGGTCAATTCGATTCAAGTTGTTTTCTGGGCATATCCGCTGACCTGGCTGATGAGTTCAGTTATTTTCTTCTATTATTATCGGCACGTCGACTGGATGCATGCATTTGATGCGCAATAACTTTACCGGCCTCATCAGCTCAATAAAATAAATAGAAGGAGCGGATTTGCGGCGCAGTCTGCTCACACGCAGTGGAAACAACCATATAATTTCGAGGTAAAAGAAACGGACCGTTCAAAGTTTATTTCAACTTTGAACAGCCCGTTTTTTTGCGGTATTTTTTTCATGAATTCTTATTATGATTGAATGGGGCGCAAAACAAGCCGGTTGACTTTGTGATGAAATGCCGGCGAAGTCAGGTTAAACAGAGGGAGAATACGACAGGTAGACATTTCCCAGGAAATGATATGAAGCTGTATTGTTGAAAAGAAATGAAATCAGCTGACCCGTTAAAAAGCAACTTCAGTTTTTTTCGACCATAAATAATCACGGTATCGGTTCAGCATCCCTTGTGCTTCAGATAAGGTTGGAATCGAAGCCGAAGCACCTTTTCTCATAACTGCGCAGCCACTGGCTGCCGTAGCGATTGCAAGGCAATCGAGATCTTGGTGACCAGCAAGTTTAGCCGCCAGAAAGAATCCTGTAAAAGTATCGCCGGCGCCGACAGTATCCACAACTTCAACCGGACAACAAGGCAAAGTCAATCGTTTGCGCCCAGCTTGCAGACAGCTTCCCTGTTCCCCCAAGGTTAGAATAATCTGCACATCAGGGAAAGTTTCAGCGAAGTAGTTCAGGATGGCTTCGGGTTCACTCTGTCCGGAAAAGAAGGCCCCTTCAACTTCATTGATGAATAACAGGTCCACTTCATTTAATGGCAGCCATTCAGGAACAGCCGGAGTTGGTGAAGGATTCAGCGCGATCGTCAAGCCTTGAGCATGCGCTTTATGAATTAACTCGTCCAGCCGGTTAATTTCATTTTGAATGACAAGCAGATCGCCGGCTTGAAAATGAGCTAACGTTTCATCAATTTGTGCTGAAGTTATGGAAAAATTGCTTCCAGGATAGACAAGAATGGCATTCTGGCCGGAATCATCTACCTGGATTATCGCGTGGCCGGCCGGTTGGTCAACTAAGCGCAATAAATCGGTATGAATATGATAATGCGCCAACGTGTCCGTTAAAAGTGAGCTTGCCTGCCCCAGACAGCCTGCAAAATAAACTGACGCGCCGCCCTGGCTGAGCGCAACCGCCTGATTCAATCCCTTTCCGCCGCAGAAACACTGCATTTGTCGGGCTGACTGCGTTTCTTTTGGATTTAAGATATGATCAACGGAGTAAAAATAATCGAGATTTAACGATCCAAAAACCAGACATTTCTGCATGTTGAAGAAGCCTCCTTATTTTTTTAATTATAGCATGCGCTGCCGCAGGAAATACAAATAAAAGTGAAAGGCGGTGCATGAAAGGACAAATATCCTAAGATTGAAGTTGGCGCAAAAGCGAGCTGACCGTAGATGAATGTTACTTTTGTTTGCTTTTTAAGACATGAAAACGGTCTTTTTCCAATAAAAAGCGGAATCCGGTGAATGATGCTTACCGAATTCCGTTCTTTGGGAGATGTCGTGATTGATTCTAGGCAAAGATCTGTGAAAGAAAACAGGAGAAAGATTCAACAGGTGATTTCCACGATTTTAACTTCCCCAGGCAGAAAAGCGGCGCAAAACGCTTGTTCGCCAAACTCCAAATTCAGATCGATCCGGGAATTCTCATTTTCAGAACTCAAGATGACCTTTGCGGACTTTACGGCATTTTGGAAGCGCTCCGGCAGATTGCCGGTACGAATCCAATGCCGATGACTCGTTTCTAAATCATGATTAGCGATGACCAGGATCATGGAACGCTTAAGCGCATAGCCGAAGCCCAATGCCGGAATCCATGGCCCTTCAAACATCAATGGGAATTGATCGGCCTTGCGTGTCAACGCCGAGCGATAACGCCGTCGGATTTGTGTTGCCGCTTCCAGGAGCGTCGGAAGCTGCCACCGCTGCGCGTCAAGATAATGGAAAGCATAACGATCGAATAACGCCAGTTTGCGGTAAAATGGGTCTGTTTCCGGCAGCTGGTCTTGTTCATCAGGCCGGCAATCCAATCCCGTATTCATCGGTTGGACTTCGTAAACCTCTTGGCCTGAATTGATAAACGGAACACAATTCGGTATAAATAAATTAAGCAAAGTTAACATCCGGCAGAGCTGTCTTCCCCCTTCGCGGGCGCTTAACCGCGGCGTATCGTGCGTTTCGCCTGCCGCAAAAACCGGGCAGGGCAAAGCGGAAGCTCCGTAAGCAAAAGCATTTAATTGATCTTCTTTGGGACGCGTTTCCTGAGTGAACCCTCCGCCGATAATCATATTATATCCCTTTTTCAAAGAAACCGCCGCGTTTTGTGTATCCAGTTCCTCGGCGATAAAACAGAAGTGAGGATCGATTTCCCGGGCGGCGTCAATGATTCGCTTTACCAACTTTAGCGGCAGCGCGTGCCCCATGTCAATCCGTGCCCCGTCAATTCCGAATTCCGTCTGATAGTAAGGGATGATCTGGCTTAACAGATCCCATAACGGCTCGTTGATGACGCTGCCGGGATTTAAACTCGACTTTGCGACGTCGTAAAGAATATAGGGATTGAAGTTCTCCGTTTTCGGCAGGAAGGGAACGGAGGACGCCGGATGATCTAAATACATGCGGAAAAAAGTGATGTCGTTCCAGGCTGGCTGCGGATCATTGATGCAATCGCTGAAAGCCGGAGCGACCGTCATGCCAAACACTTCCTGAACCAGATCCAGAATTTCTTCTTTTCCTTTTTTCCATCGCGCAACGACAGTTTTCCACTTTTCAGGATCCAGACTTTGCGGATTCGGCTGGAATTTGCGGATATGCTCCAGAACTTCTTTGCTGGCGTACATCAATTCCAGATATTTGGGATCAGCGACACTGCCAGGTTCGACGCCGGGAACAAACGGCGGTTTGTAAGTGTCTAATTGATCGACGTTAATCCAGTAAAACCAGTCGGGATGTTCGGCGATCAGATCGGAATTCACTGAATTTGTACGTGGGATCAAGTCGATGATTACTTTGATATCCTGGCAATGGCAAGCTTCCACAAGCGCCTTGAATTCATCCTCGACACTCAATTCATCGCCGGTCATGGGGTCTTTTAAATTCGGATCTAACTTGAAAAAATTACTTACGCCATAAGGTGAGCCCAAATCTCCCTTTTTGTTTTTGGTCGAATACTGACTGATCGGAAGCAGGTATAACGTATCGACTCCCATTTTTTTTAATAACGGAAGCAGAGCTAACGTTTTAACAAAAGTTCCGGTTTCTTTCAGGCCATATAAATTTACACTTTCCAGAAATCCGCTGCGGTCATGATCCCAGCTGCTGGAGGTACGGATCATGCAGGAATACACACAGCTTTGCCGGATCCAATTCCCATGAGCGCCGACGCTGGCGATTGAATGATTCTTATAATAAGGTTGGCAAATGGGATCGGCATGATCCTTGCGAAGCGAATTGATCAACTCATCAAAGAATTGATAAGGATTGACGCAAATTTCGCCAGAGGGTAATTTATATTTTGAAGGACATTTTAAATCCAGACTATCAAAAAGATCGGGAAGGGTATAATTATATGGATAATCGTGTAAATGACGCTGATGCTGCAGGGCTTTCTGTAATTTTAATAGATAACTCATGAAATACTCCTTTTGTAAGTGACTAAAGACCTAATTCATTTTATCATGAAAAATCGAGTGATTGACAGAATTTCAGCTTTTTCAGGAAAAATGCAAATCGGAATCTGAAAATAAATTTGTCAATCTGTTGGAAGTCTGTTACCATGATAGCGGTTGAATTGGACATTGGGGTGAAATGAATGCGGAAACTGTTATTGATCAGCATGGGGGTAATGCTTATGCTGGGGGGATGTGCGAAAGAAAAACCGTGTGTTGCTGAAAATGGCATCGTTTGTTATGATGAAGAAAATCAGCGCTATCAAATAGAGGACGGAGCCCGGATCAGAGTGATGGTGGAAAACGAAGCTTATGGTCAGGCTTTGATCAATCTTTGGGATGCAGAACATCCCGAGCAGACCGGTGTGATCGAGCCGATCGTCGTGCAGAACTTCGATGCGGCGACATGGTTGGGCTATAAGACGGATATTGCGTTATTGTGGAGTAATGATGCAGCGCAGATTCTTAATAATTTTATGCCGGTTCAGCCGGATCTGGAAGTGATGATTCAGGAACATGTACCACAGCAGTTTGGCGAGCTTCTAAATTTGGAAGGTCTGCGCTATGTGCCTATGAGTTATTACGGATTGGTGTTTTCTACCAATGTTACGATGCTTAATGAAATGGGATATGATAGTACTGATGAAAATGGCGATGGCTTGGTCGATGCGTTTGACAGTTTTGAGGAGTTAATGGCTCTGGCAGAGGAATGGGGAGGAATCGAGCGAATCTATCATGATCGGGCGGTAACCGCAGTTTTCCCATTTGCTCTCTCTGAATTATGGGCTTCAATGGTGTTTTTCAGCGCTGATCAGTTTCGTTTTTTTGCAACTTATGAGGCGCTCCGTCCCGGAATGGAGACGGATGAGTTTTTAGAAACACTGAAATTTTTAAGGGCAATGGGTGAATATCCCTGGTATTTGAATCCTCAGGAAGCGAGCGGGGAGGAAGCGGCGGAAACTGCTGCGGATGAGGAACTGGACACAGAAGAGGCAGGCGTGTTGATGGCTGATCCTGATACGGAAGCACCGTCAGAAGAGGCTTCATCGGAAGGGGATGAGAATAAGAAAACGCCGGATAATCCAGGTGAGGAGGAGGAAATCATTCTTCCTTACCGGTCAGAGAATGACCGCGCTTTTGAGGGAGGGTGGTTGTATGATGTGTATCTGGAAAAACTTATTTCACCATTTTCGTTAGTTGGAACGTGGATGTACTATAATCAACAGGAGGATATTGAGCAGCAGGATTTTTATTTCTCACCGATGCCTACCTGGAAAGAACAGTCACTTTCGCCCTTAGCGAAAACGAAGGGGTATTTGTTATCTGAAGAAACAAAATATCCGTCCGCTGCGAATGAAGTTCTGCGTTTGATTCGCAGCGAAGCAGGAATACAGGCGTATATGGATACGGTCGATGAAATCCCGGCGGTGACCGTGGTTGATCGGCCGGAAAATCGTCCGGCACCGGAGAATGAAGAGGCAGAAGGAAAAGGTGAGTCCGATAAGATCGTGCCGTATTATTTGAGTTTCAGGAATGAGAATCAGCGGCAGATCAGCCATGCTTTTTCATTATCTCAGGAAGAATCAATGGTGGCCTTTGAAAAAGATCCATCCGTCAGAGGCTGGGATATGCTCTCAGAGATCGGATTAATTGAAATCGCTGAAAGTGTAATCAAACAGGAAATGACGCCGGAAGAGGCTCAGCTGAAATTACTTGAGCGCAGTGAATCGTGGATGACGCCGTATAAGCCGGCAGAGGAAGTGCCAGAATCGTGATTTAACCTTGGTAAAAAGAAAATGGGATTCAGATTAAATTGATTTTCAGAATTGGATCACATGCTGAGAGACTTATTCGTTTTTGTTTTTACTTGGTTCAGTGTTGATTACAATTTTCAATAGAGTGAAGCTGGCTGCATAATGCTTTTAGTCTTTGTGCAGCCAGCTATTGTTACTATTGCTTAAACAGTGTCTTATTCTAAGAAGAGAATCTTTTTTTATGTTCTGAAGTATAAAGGGATATAGTTTATCAGGTTAGCGCTATGTTAAAATAATAAGAGCAGAGGCGGCAAAGCGCAGGGATGATCTAACAATAGATGGGCCAGTTTATTTCCGAAAGAAAGCAAAGCTGCATCTATTGCTTGTCCAGTTGTAATTAACAGGATTGTATCGGTAACGCAGTCTTCATTATATTTCCAGCATAGAATGATTTCATGGAATTGTGGAGATTGTGTTCAGTTTTGCAATCAAACCCCAGTAAAAAAATCTGATTTTATTATTGACGAGATTCGGAACTTATGATATATTATTAAAGCGCTGGTAATCAGCGAGTAAAAAGATGGAGGCTTAGCTCAGTTGGGAGAGCGTCTGCCTTACAAGCAGAGGGTCGGGGGTTCGAGCCCCTCAGCCTCCACCATTTTTTTATTGCCGACTTAGCTCAATTGGCAGAGCAACTGATTTGTAATCAGTAGGTTGTAGGTTCGATTCCTATAGTCGGCACCAGGAGTTGGAGAGGTAGCGAAGTGGCTAAACGCGGCTGACTGTAAATCAGTTCCCAACGGGTTCGGCAGTTCGAATCTGCCCCTCTCCACCATTCTTTTTTAAGATAGTGGGGCATAGCCAAGCGGTAAGGCAACAGACTTTGACTCTGTCATTTCCCTGGTTCGACCCCAGGTGCCCCAGCCAATTTTTAGTTTGGATTGTTTATGTCCCGGTAGCTCAGGCGGTAGAGCAACTGACTTTTAATCAGTGGGTCGAAGGTTCGATTCCTTTCCGGGACACCACTTAACTATGCGAATGTAGTTCAATGGTAGAACTTCAGCCTTCCAAGCTGACTACGTGGGTTCGATTCCCATCATTCGCTCCATTGAAGACCATAACCCTGATCGAGGGTTTTTTTGTTTTCCATGATGGATATTCTCTCATCAGTCATTTTTAGTAAAACAAGGTTCTATAAATTTTGGTGTTGGTGGAAACCAACGCCTTTTTTTCTTGAGCATAAAAAAAGAGACATAGGTAAGAATTTCCGTTACAATAAAGTTACCACACAATATAGAAAGGAAATCTCACTATGTCCATTACTCATTCTATCGTATCTGTTCTCAATTTAAAAGACCCTCATCTTCATTTC
>NZ_JADNEM010000019.1:0-79647 GCF_015552275.1 Holdemania sp. 1001302B_160321_E10
TGAGTCCCATTTCTGGAACTCATCTGCGTCTTTCTTGTTTCGGTTTTTCTCTCACCAACACTATTTTTGAAAGAGCCAGAATATTATATCCTAACTTCTGATACTCTCGATGAGATACTAAGATTAACTGAACATCACCTGTATGATTTCTTCTCAATCTCAATATTTTATACTCATCTAATTCTATATCGAGTAGGATACTTTATTCCTACTTCTATAATACGAAAAGCGCTGTCCCATCCAGCAAGAAGTGTCAGCGCTCATCTGTCCAACGCCACCGTAAACGGTAGCTCATGACGGGTGCCGCCTTTCAGCAACACCTTACACCTTTAGTATAGACATTCCTGACGGAATTTCAACTCTTTTCTCTTCTTTCTGAGTTAATTGAGCTTCTGAGTCATCAATCCCAGAATCACAGCTCCATTTATTTTTCATTACGCCTGCCTTTAAAATCCGCCGCTTAAAATAAAAACGCGAAGAGAACTTTCCCTCCGCGCTGAAATCCAAATACGATGCGCCGATCAGGCGTCTTCATCCTCGTCCGCCGCCGGCTCCTGAACCGCAGGCGTCAGATCGTCCTCCGCCATGCTTTCCAGCTGATTCAGGTTTTCGACCATGATCGACAGATAATCCTTATTATCCTCGCGCTGATCCGCCGATAAACTCGACAGATTGCTCAAATCCACCCGCTGCAGGTTCAGCTCAGCCGAAAGCTGATCGAACAAAGCGAGCATATCCTCCGTCATGTTCGGTTCATATGCGATATACTTCACGTTGTCCTCCACGATCTTGGTCTTGATGATATCCAGCTGCTTTTCATTCGGCAGCACACCGTATTTTGACAGAATCACCGGATAGACCTGAATGCCGTACGTCTTCTGCCAGTTGCCGAAGCTGGCGGTCATCGAAACGAATTTAATCGTTTTCTTCTCATTTTTCAGCGTGCTGGACAGACTTTGATATTCGGCGTCCAGACGCACCAGCTCGCTTTCCAGCTGGCTGTAATTTTCTTCAAAGTAGCGGCTTTCCTCGACGTAATTCTCGCACAGCCAGTCGCGGATTTCCTTCGCCATGCTCGTCATCGCGATCGGATCCATCCACAACGCCAGATCCTTTTCATTCACGTCGATCGAATCGAAGGCGTCGCCCTTGTAATACGCGCTTTCGACAAACTGCTCGACATCGTTGGCGATGACGCGGGTATAACGTTTAAACGAATAAATCGAATTATTGACGGACAAATCCTTGACCGCCGCCGAACTGGCCGAACGGATTTCCGGCAGCACAAGCTGGAAATACGGCTCAAGCTGGCCGATGTGCAGCACTAAATCGGCGTCCTTGACGCGTTCTTTCAAATCGCCGGCCGCCGTCGCGCGCTGGACGATCATATCGTCCTGCAGACTTTGGATCTCAATCCGGTCCCCGCCGATCTTTTCCAGCAGATATCCTAACGGATAAACCGTATATACTACCTTTTTCTTATCGGTTGCGCAGCCGGTTAAAGAGGTCAGCAGCAAGCCCAGAAGAACTAGAAGAGTAATTTTCTTTCGCATGGATGTTCCTCGCTTCCTTTTAGGATTATAGCATATTCCGGCCTTGAAAAAAACCCTCTTTCCGACAGCCTTTCCTCGTCTGAACTCCCTGTTTAAATCAACCAGCTACGCGGTTGGGATGGAAGCGGCTCGACCTTGCCAAAGCGCCGCGCCAGCCATTGTTTTTCATCAAGCAGTCCCCCCGGCTCCAGGATGACGTTATGCCGCTGGCGGTATAAATCCTGCTTACGATGCAGCTTTAACGGATGGGAACAGGGATGGATCAGGCGGTACAGGTAGAAATGCTCAGCCTGATACGCCCGCTGGCGCCAGCTGATCAGGTTGACGGCAAACAGAAACCCGAACACCCCGAGCGTCATCGGATTGCAATTCATCAATCTGACAAATACCAGCGGAATCAGCAGCGCCGATAAACTATACGTCAGCGCCTGAGCCGTTTGATACGGCAGAACGCAATGCCACAGCGACTGCACGATCCGTCCGCCGTCCAGCGGATACAGCGGCAGCACGTTAAACAGAAAAACCGACCGATTGATATCCAGCACCCAGTCAAGCATGACCGGCGATATCCAGCCCAGTTTTGCCAATCCCCCATAAAGCAAGGGAATGACGCCATGCATCGCCAGCCCGCCGGCCAGAATCACCAGTTCCTCCCACGCATCCCTATCGCCGAAATGCTCCAGCGTCAGCGCCAGCCCGAATGGCAGGATCGACAGCTGGCGAATCGGATAATGGAAAAACCACGCCCAGAACGCATGACCGCTTTCATGCAGCGCCAGAATGAAGAAAATGTGGCCGAGCGGCACAACGGCGTGAGAAAAAAAAGCCAGGGCTGCCACCAGGATGGTAAAACCGCTGACTTTGATTTTAACCGGCATCGCCCATCGCCCGCTCCAGTGTAACCGGCTGGCCTTGTTCGCTGAATTCCAGATAGACCGCATCCTGCACCGCGCCCAGAACCGCGCCCTTTAAAATCCGGTCGTTGAGATGGATCTGGACCTGCTGCAGCGCGCCATAGGTCACCAGCACGCCGTTATCCTGCTTCACCATGACAATCGCTCCGCTCTCCTGTTCGCCGATGTATAAGACGACGCCCTCAGCGATGCTCTGCACCTGATTGCCGGAAGCGGGTTTATAATAATGATCCTGAATCAGCTCATAGCTGACCGCCGCCGCGACCGGCTGATCCTTGCCAAACCACTTTTCAAACGGCAGCCAGGCTGATAAAGACTTTAAATGCAGCTTTTCTGAAAGCACTTCGATCTGTTGAAGGACAGGTTCAGGATCCACCCAATGCTGCTTCTCGTTGATCATCCAGCCTAAACCCAGACTGGCCCCAACCATCGCCAGCATGGCCAGACCGTAAATAAGGGTAAATAACGGACTTCCCGGCCCTTCATAGGCGCGCGGACCCGGCGCTTTGCGGCGGGCGGATATGCGTTTTCTGATATGTTTGATCTCACTCATGGCTGATCTCCTCCCCTGATACTACTGTATGCGGACAGGCAAAAGAAAAAGAACGGCGAACCGTTCTTTATTCGTCTTCTGAAGGCAGCGGGTCATAGCGCTCATTGCGGAAACGCACGAGGTTGACGATCACCCGCAGGCTCATAAATACCGGGATCGAGATCATGATCCCGATTGGTCCCAGCAGCATCCCGCCCGCAAACACACACAGCAGCGTCCACAGCGGCGGTACTTGCGAACTGCGGGAATGCACGATCGGCGCGATGATGTAGGCATCGACCATCGACAGCACGCAGATCCCGCCGATTAAGATCAACACCTTCGGCAGCGGTAAGGTGAGCGAAGTCAAAATCCCGATAAAGTTGGCGACTGTCGCGCCGAAATACGGCACGATCAACCCGATGGAGGTCAGAAGCGCGACCGTGACCGCACTCTTATGCCCGATCAGCATGTACAGCAGCGAATATTCGATAAACTTGATCGCCATCAGCATCAGCAGCGAATGCAGATAACCGCTGATTTCCGCGTTCACCGCGCTCAGATAGATCGGCAGTTCCTTGTCAATCGTGCGCGCCAAGCTGAAAATCGTCTTGCGGATCTTCTCAAAGTCAAACAGCACATATACCGAAATGATAAACGCGAACACCGCGTTGGTCAGAAATGAAAGCACCTTGGAAATCAGCTGCGGCAGCAGCGCCGAAAAGTTCGGCAGCCAGCTTTTCGTATCGTTGAGCAGCGTCGTGATCTGCTGGAAAATCCCCGCGACTAAGATGTTCGGCGCGTTTTCATTCATTTCCACATATTGTTGATAGAGCCAGTTCAAGCCGGAAATCATCGAGTTGATCAGCTCGGTCGTCTTGTCGTAGACCATCGGCACGACCATCATCAAGATCCCGATCAACAAAGTAAGCATCCCCAGGCAGACCAGCGGAATCGCAATCCTGCGCGACACGCCCTTCTTCTGCAGAAATTCAATAAACGGATGAACGACATAGGCGATCCCAAACCCGACTAAAAACGGCGTCAGAATCAGCCGCAGCGTCGTCAGCCAGCTCATCCAGACATTCGAGGTCAGGGAAAGGAAGTACAGGATCAGCAGGATCAGCAGAACCTTCAACAAGTTCTTCAGCGACAGCTGTTCTTTAAAATAAGCGTTCATTTTATGCAGCCACCCCATCGGACATCCCTCCCCTGCGTATCTTTATTTTATCATTATCAGGTTCAAAAGAAAACCGAAACAACCGGCTGTGAATCCAAACAAGGATCCCCGAGAAAAAAGGAAAGGACAAAAGAAACAAGATCTTCTGTCCTGATCCGCAGAAATAAGTTAATGCGTTCGGTTTATACTAACGAGGTTCCCCCGTCGACGATAATACGCTGGCCAGTAACATAGCTGGATGCGTCGCTGGAGAAAAACAGGACCGGTCCGCTGACTTCTCCATGCCGGCCCGGACGTCCCATCGGACACTGGGCGCTGTAGCCTTGTAAGAAGGCTTCCGATTTGAACAGCGTGTTCTGCGTCATCTCCGACTCAAACAATCCCGGACAGACAGCGTTGACTGTGATGTTGAACTGCCCGTAGGAACAAGCCATGCCCAGTGTCAAACCGAGCACCGCCGCCTTGGAGGTATTGTAGGCATGACGGATAAACATGTCGTTTTTGTCGCCGATCAAAGCGTTGACCGAGCTGATGTTGACGATCTTGCCATAATTCTGTGCTTTCATGTGCGGAATCACATATTTGCTCATCATGTACATCCCCTTGACGTTGATGTTCATCGAGCGGTCCCAGTCTTCCTGACTCAGCGTTTCAACTCCGCCGCGGACGGCGACCCCGGCGTTATTGAGCAGGATGTCGATGCGGCCGAAATGTTCGATCACGGTCTTGACGGCTTTTTCAATACTGGCTTCGTCGGTGACGTCGCAGCCGACCGGCAACGCATCAATCCCTTTCGCCCGTAATTCCTCGGCTAAGGCTTCCAGCTTATCCTGACGGCGCGCCAATAACGCCACATTGGCTCCTGCTTCGGCATAAGCTCTGGCCGAATCCGCGCCCAAGCCGCTGGACGCGCCGGTGACGACGGCGATTTTTCCTGTTAAATCAAACATCAGTAAACCCTCCTTCCGGACTTTTCAGTCCTCTTGTAACTTCAGTATAACAGGAATTTCCGGATTTGATTCAGGCAGTTATTAAAATCTTTCGTAATTTCACAAGTTAATTGATGGACAATGTAAAAACCGGTATTTTTTGCAAATACCGGTGAATGAAATGCCTTATTGCCCGCTTTTCAGCGCCCGCATTGAGTTGAGAATCGCCAGCAGCGTCACGCCCACGTCGGCGAACACGCCCATTCCCATGTTGCTTTTCCCAAACAGCGTCAGAATCAGGACGCCGATTTTAATCGCCAGAGAGAACACGATATTCTGGCGCAGAATCGCGTGGGTCTTGCGGGATATCTGAATTGCTCTCGCCAGCGCTGCCGGATCGTCCTTCATCAGCACGATATCCGCCGCTTCGATCGCTGCATCGCTGCCGACGCCGCCCATCGCAACCCCCAGATCCGCCCGGGCCAGCACCGGCGCGTCGTTGATGCCATCGCCGACAAACGCCAGCTTTTTTCCTTCCGGCTGCGCCGCCAGAAGCTTTTCAACCTGTTCAACCTTATCCTGCGGCAACAGCTGCGCATAGACGGTATCAATTCCAATCTGGCCGGCAACTGCTTCGGCAACGCTGCGGTTGTCCCCTGTCAGCATGACGGTGTTGCGGATGCCCGCCTGTTTCAGTTGGCGGATTGCAGCCTTGCTTGTGCCCTTGATTACGTCGCTGATCCCCAGCCAGCCCAGATATTCGCTCTCCCGGGCTACATGGATGATCGTACCGATCTCATCGGCCGGCGGGCAATCGATTCCGTGCGCCTGCATCAATTTCTCGTTGCCAAGCGCCAGCTTCCGGCCGTTGACTTCCACCTCGACGCCCTGGCCTGAGATTTCCTGATAATGGCGGATTTTCTGATTGTCAATCGGTTTGCCATAGGCTGCGACAATCGAACGGGCGATCGGATGAGTGGAATAGGCTTCGCCATACGCCGCCAATTCCAATAACGCGTCCGCTTCGGCATGGACCGGCTGAATCCGGGTAACGCTGAACTTGCCCTCGGTCAGCGTTCCGGTCTTGTCAAAGACGACAGTATCGACGTCTTTTAAAATTTCTAAGAAATTGCCGCCCTTCACCAGAATTCCCTGCCGGCTGGCGCCGCCGATGCCGGCGAACAGGCCCAGCGGAATCGAGATGACCAGTGCACATGGACAGGATACGACCAGGAAAGTCAGCGCCCGGTACAGCCAGACGTCAAACGATCCCATCTGAAGCAGAAACGGCGGAATGATCGCGACCAGAATTGCCGCCACGACGACCGTCGGCGTATAAACCCGGGCAAACTTGGTGATGAAACGCTCGATCGGTGCTTTTTTGGAACTGGCGTTCTCAACCAGTTCCAGAATCCGCGATACCGTCGATTCGCCGAATTCTTTGGTGACTTTTACCTGCACGACGCCACTGAGGTTGACCATGCCGGCCAGAATTTCTTCGCCTTTCCGCGCATCCCGCGGCAGACTTTCGCCAGTCAGCGCGCTGGTATCCAGCGACGTTGTGCCTTCGGTCAGAATACCGTCCAGCGGCACCCGCTCGCCCGGCTTAATCAGAATGGTTTCCCCGATCGCTACGGATTCCGGATCCACCCGCAGTTCTTTTCCTTCCCGCAGTACCGTCGCATAGTCGGCGCGGATATTCATCAGCGAACCGATTGATTTGCGCGAGCGGTTGACGGCGTAGGACTGGAACAGCTCGCCGATCTGATAGAACAACATAACCGCGACGCCTTCCACGTAATCGCCGATCGCAAACGCTCCGATCGTCGCCACGCTCATCAAGAAGGTTTCGTCAAACCATTCACCCTGAAAAACGTTGCGGATCGCATTGTAAACGACTTCCCCGCCGATCAGCAGGAAGCTGATCAGGAAAATCAAAACGACATAGTTTTGTTCCTGCAAGAAAATCCCGGCGATCAAAAACACGATGCCCGCCAACAGCCTGGCGTTCTGCCGGAAGAAGCCCGGCTGAGCCGCTTCCGGTTCCGCATTTTTCGCGCCTGCCTTCATTTCCACGACGTCGACTTCCGGCTCCAGTTTCTTAACAACCTCCGCAATCGCAGCGATCAGCTCCGTCCGGTTCACGGACGGCTTGGCATCGACAAGCAGCGTCTGTGTAGAAAAGGTGACCGAGGCTTCCTGCACCTGCGGCAGGACATTCACCGCCCGCTCGATCTTCGCTGCACAGTTCGCGCAGTCCAGACCGGCTAAGCGCAGTTTCAGCCCACCTTTCATTGTCGAATGATCGACTTCCGGCAAGGCTTCATGATTGTGACCACAGCCGCATTCCTCTTCTCCATGATGATGTTCGCGGTCTTCGCCGCAGTCACTATGTTTGTGGTGATGTTCGTGATCATGACCACAGCCGCATTCTTCCTCTCCATGATGATGTTCGCGGTCTTCGCCACAGTCACAATGTTTGTGGTGATGTTCGTGATCATGACCACAGCCGCATTCTTCCTCTCCATGATGATGCTCGTGGTCTTCGCCGCAGTCACTATGTTTGTGGTGATGTTCGTGATCATGACCACAGCCGCATTCTTCCTCTCCATGATGATGCTCGTGGTCTTCACCGCAGTCACAATGTTTGTGGTGATGTTCATATTTCTGACTTTCAGACGGCAGCGAACTGTGCGGCGCCGCTTCTTTTTTATCCGTCACTTCCACGATGCGGATATCCGGCTCGACCTTCTTCACAGCCTGAATGATCTGTTCTTTTCTGGATTCGCCTTCAAATTCAACAATCATCTTTTTGTGAACAAAATCGACGGTGACCTCGTTCAATCCCTTGATTCTGCCGACCTGACGCTCCACCTTCATCGCACAGTTCGGGCAATCCAGTTCCGGCAGCGCATATACTTCTGTTTTCATAGTTTTTTCCTCCAGCTAAAATGTTGGATGTTCCGATCATGGGAACAGGGCTGATGAAAACCCAACAGAAATTCTGTTATATATGAATATATGTTCATATGTTTTCTGTTCACATTATAGACTACTCCTATTCTGTTGTAAATAGGAAAAATTATTTTTTGTTATTTTTTTGCTTTCTTTATTTCGCGATGCTTTTTATCTCTGAGACAAAGTAAAAAAGACCGCCGCGGCGATCTTTAACCAAACAATTTCTGGATGATGTTTTTCTCTTTGAATTTCGGCAGCGCCGCTTTCTCGCCCAACAGCCGCTGAGCGATCACGGTGTAGCATTGCGAAGTGATTGTGCTGCGCTTGAACGCCATCGGCACGCCGCGGTTGTTGCAGGCGATCAGATTTTCATCCTCATAAACTAACCCGATCACTTCCAACCCCAGCCAGTCCGCCGCTTCCTTGACACTTAGCGAAATGCCTTTTTCAATGTAACGGGGATTGACGCGGTTCATCACCAGCCGGATCGTCGTCTTGCCTTCTTTTAACAGAATTCCAATCACGCGGTCGCTGTCCTGCAGGGCTGCGATATCCAGCTGCACGACGACTAATGCTTCATCCGCACAGCACATCGCATATTGGAAGCCGCGCTCAATCCCGGCCGGCGAGTCCAACAGGATAAAATCGAACTGATCCTGCAGCTGATCGATCACCGTCGTCAGATCTTCCAGCTTTAACCGGCCGATATTGACCGTCCGGCAGGCCGCCATGAGAAAAAGATTTTCACAGCGCTTGTCCTGGATCATCGCCCGGCTCAGGGGACAGCGGCCTTCGACCGCATCCTTCAAGTCATAGAACACGCGGTTTTCCAAGCCCATCATCACGTCCAGATTTTTCAAGCCCAGATCCATGTCGATCATACATACTTTTTTGCCTAATGACGCCAGCGCGATGCCGAGGTTGGCGCAGACCGTCGTTTTGCCGACGCCGCCCTTGCCGCTGGTGATCATGATTACCCTTGCCACACTTCTTCCTCCTTCAAACTCAGACTCATGCATCTCTGATTCTCATAATACACACAGACTTTCGCGAAATTTGTCAGAATCTGCCAGTCGCTGTCTGAAATCTTGACGCGGGCATGATCCAGTCCCATCGCGATCAGCTGGCAGGCGGGATCGAGCAGGCGGATCTGCCCGGCGACTGTGCCCAGGACGATCAACGGCCCGCCGCCGCGCATTTCGATCTGAATCGGCTGGCGCACATCGTGAAGCAATACGGCCGCACCTTCCAACTGAATCACCTCGCCCGCCCGCAGCGGTTCGCGGATCACGGTCAAATCACCTGAGACTTCCGGTTTTTTCTGAACATAGAGTC
Source organism: Holdemania sp. 1001302B_160321_E10 (assembly GCF_015552275.1). NCBI lineage: Bacteria > Bacillati > Bacillota > Erysipelotrichia > Erysipelotrichales > Erysipelotrichaceae > Holdemania > Holdemania sp. 1001302B_160321_E10. Next base: position 9,402 of record NZ_JADNEM010000019.1, read on the forward strand.
CCCGACAGACGCAGCCGGTCGCCTGCAGGATCTCAAACAACTGTTTCAGCCGCTCCGCGCCCGGATCGCTGTCAAAAAAAACTTCGGCCGGATGACCGTCGCGGGTCTTCAGCAGCCGAAGCTTGGCCTCCAGCTCGACGGCCTGATCCTGCCATTGACGGCAGTCCATGCGAATCGTGAGTCCGGAGTTTTGTCCGATTATTTTAACTGTTCCCATCTGAGCTTCTCCCCTTTTCTGCGGATTGACTCCCGCCGAATCTGCAGGGTCTGCCGCTGATCATTCATCCAGATCACAAGCAGGATCGGCGCCAGATTGCCGACAAGCGTCGTTACCAGACGCTTGCTCAGCCATGTCATCAGCGACATCGCCGACAGATTGCTTGCGGTCATATAGAAGTATATCAGAAGCTCTTTGACGAAAATGATCGAAAGTAAGAGAATCATCAGCTCTAATAACGAAGAACTGATATGCTTGCTCCAAATGTGAATCAGAAACGCGCACGCCATGCACACCAGCGAGCTGAGCATGAAGTGATCGGCGTTGAGAAAATCAAAAACCATCCCTGCCACAAACGCCATGAACAGCGAATCCAGAAGATTTTTCTGCCGCACCGTCAGCATCAACGCACAAAAGCCCATGCACGGAATAAAAACCGAATGAATCAACGCGAAATCAAATGGGAACAGCGCGGTGAGAATCATGTCGGCGACTAAGCAAATTCCGATGAAAGCCGCTTCGTAAATCATTGCGAAGCCCCCTGGCGGCGGACGACGCAGACATAGTTAAACGATTGAAAATCCGCAGCCGGCCGGACGTAAATATTCATGCCGACCGCATTGCTCAGTTCCTCGACCTTACTGACCGTGCCGACAAGCAAGCCGGAAGGAAAGACGCCGCCCATGCCGCTGGTCACGACGCGCATCTCTTCCGTAACGGTCGCGCCGGAAGTCAACAGCTGCATCACAAAAGCCTGTTCGTTGCTGTCATATTTCACCAAAATGGCGTCAACACTTTTGCCTTCGCCGATCTCAATCTTTACGGAAACCTTATTCAGCCCATCTTCCGCTGTGATCAGCTTCACCGTCGAAGTGTGTTCGTTAACTTTCGTCACCTTGCCGACCAATCCCTTCGGCGTGATCACGGCATAGTTTAGCCCAACCCCGTCGGCGCTGCCGACGTCGATCGTCAACAGGTTGTTCCAGGCTTCCTGAGTGCGCGAAAGCACGGTCGAGGGAATCAGATCGTAATCCGAAACGATCGTTTTCAAGTCCGCGATCTGTTTCAGCTCCTCGATCTGCCGCTCGGCTTCCGCCAGCTGCCCCTGCAGCGAAGCGATCTGATCGACCTGGGTGCGAAGCAGGTCGTTTTCCTGACGGACCTGCCACAGCCGTGAGAATGAGGTAAAGAAATCCGTCACCGTCGTGACCGGATAATCAATCAACGAATATTTAAGCATGGAAAAGACGTTATACCCCTGCCGGCTGATTTCACTGAACGGGGTCGTTACGCTGACGACGTTTAAAATTAACGACAAGGACAGCGAAATGCCAATCAACCAAAGCAGTATTTTTTGAAAACGATTCAGTTTCATTTTATCACCTGCGTCTATTATACGGTGATTGCCCCCGAACTTCAATCTAATAATCCATGGGCGCGGAAGCTGAAATACTGCGTGGTTCCGACGATTAAATGATCCAGCAGCTCGATTCCGATCAGCTCGCCGGTTTCTTTTAAGCGCTGGGTAATGATCCGGTCGGCCATGCTTGGGGTCAGATCCTGCGATGGGTGGTTATGAACGACCAACACACGGCAGGCCGAGGCCAGCAGCGCTTCCTTAAACACCTCCCGGGGATGGACGATGCTGGCGTCCAGCGTCCCTTTGAACAACAGCCGGTGCTCTAAAATGTGGTTTTTCGCGTCGAGATAGATCGCTAAAAAGTGTTCCTGCTGCTTGCCGCCGATTTCCCGTCCCAGCCAGGCCATCAGCGCTTCCGGATTGGAAACGACGTCGATATCGCGGGTTTGTTCCTCGCTGATCCGCCGCGCCAGCTCAAAACACGCTAAAATCTCCAGACCGCGGACCTGGCTGATGCCTTTGATCTGCGTCAGCTCTTTGAGCGTCAGCCGCGACAGGCCGCTGACGCCCTGACTGCGCTGAAGCAGCTGGTCGGCGATCATCAGACTGGACGCTCCCGGCACGCCGCTGCGTAAAATCAGCGCCAGAATTTCCTTGTTGGAACAGTGTTCAATTCCCTGCTGCAGCGCTTTTTCGCGCGGCCGTTCCTCACAGGGCATTTCTCTTACGGTTGTGATGTACATCCCTCCAATACCGATGCGGTCTGACCTTGGCTTAGCTGCTGGCGTTGGGTTTCGTTCAGCGAACAGGCGCGTTCCATCCATTCGTAATCCAGATCGATCATCCGCTGGCGGCACTGGCGGGTGACTTCCGGATCCAGACTGACGCCGACGGCGACGATCTTGTATTCGCCGCGCGTATAGGTCACGGGCGTGAATCCATCCTGTTCTAAAAACGCTGTCAGCTCGCGCACGGAGCTTTCCTGCGCGAACACCCCGGCCTGAATCCAGCTCAGCGACGATGATCCCTGATCGTCAGAAATCACCGGCGCCGCCGATTCCGGCTGCGTGCCGGGCGTAACGGTGACCTCCAGCGAATCCGCGGGCGCCGAGCTTGTTTCACTGATCCGCGCAAACAAGCCGAAATACAGAACGCAGAAGCCCAGCGACAACAAGACGGCCATCATGGTTACAATCGAACTTTTTTTCATTTGGCTTCACCTCTGGTATCAGCCTATGAGAAACATGACCCGTTCAGTCAGACCGCTCACTTACAATATTCGCTGAAAATTCGATTTCGCCTGCCTCAAAAACGAAAAAAAGGAGATTTTTTCCTATTTTTCTCCTTTTTCCGTCTTTTCTTTCTGAAACAAGCTTGTTTTTAAGGCTTCCGGGTCGACGGATGCCGCCAGCGCCAGCGTGATAATCCGCGCCAGCAGCGGTTCGATTTTCTCCGGTTTGCCCCTGTGATCGTCAAACTGAACCTGTTCGATCAGCTCCGCGCTGGTCACCGCCAGCTGTTTGATCGCGTTATACCGATCCATGCGCACGCTCCTTTTCGTTTCGTTCTAAAATCATCGCCACAGCCTGGGCAAACGCGCCTTCCTCGCAGCTGCCCAATACGAAATCAACCTGTTTTTTAACCGCCTCCACGGCATTGGACGGCGCAAACGACAAGCCGGCTTCCGCTAACATTTCCCGATCATTGTTGCCATCGCCGATTGCCGCCAGCGCCTGCAGCGGAATACCGTGACGACCGCACAGCTGCTTCAGCGCCAGCGCCTTGTGCACGCCCTTTGGCGTAACGTCGAGAAAACCCGGGCCGGAGCGCGTCAGGGTCACGTCCTTCAGGACAGCGCGGGCCTGAAGCTCAATTTCATCCAGCTGCCTGGGATCGCCGGTCAATCCCGCCATGCACGCCGGCTTAGTCATGTAGGAAAAGAAATCGGAACCGACGACTAGAAAATCAATCCCGACGACGGTGCGGTCGCTGTCTAAAGAAGCGTCGTAGCCGTCGGCGATCATCAGATCTTCCTGCTGCACCGCCAGCGTCACGCCCGGATGCGCGTCGGAAAACTGCTTCAGCGTTTTGATTTGACCGAGGGTTAAGCTGTGCAGCACCGTACGGATACCGCGGCGGCAGTCGATCAGCTCCGCCCCGGCGGAGGCGATGATCATCCCGCCTTTTTCCCGCATGCCCAACTGCGCTTCCAGCTTACGCACCCCGGCGTAAATCCGCGCCGTTGCAAGAACCAGTTCGACGCCCTGGCTGCGCAGCGAATCCGCCGCTTTCAGATTTATCTCGGGAATCGCACAGGTTTGATGAGAAAATAAAGTATTGTCAATATCTGACGCTAACATTCGGATCATAGACTTCGCTCCTTGCTTTCCAGGTTTTGCCCGGCTGTCCTTGAGGGCAGGATCATTCAATCGTAACTCTGCTTTTCACTATATCATAAAATTTTGCCGGCGCGAAGTCCCGCACTTACCTCAAATGCAAAAAAATCCTGAAGCCTCGTTAGAAGCGGTCAGGATTTCTTGACTCTATTTTATACTTTTATGCGATTCCGCAGCTTTCTTTCCGTTTGGGAAGCGGCTCTAGGCAACGATCTCGCCGTTGATCAGAACCGTGCGGACCGTCGTGAACATTGCCAGCGGATCGCCGTCGGTGATGACGATATCCGCGTCCTTGCCGACCTCTAATGAACCCACCCGGTCAGCGATGCCCAGATGCTTCGCCGGATTGATCGTGATCGCCTTGAGCGCTTCGGTGTGATCCATCCCGGATTTAACCGCCAGTCCCGCTGACATCGCCAGATATTTCAGCGGCACGATCGGGGCGTCCGTCACGATCGAAACCTGCAGCCCGGCCTTGCTTAAAACGCCCGGAGTCGTAAACGTCATGTTGCGGATTTCAAACTTGCTGTTGGCGTGCAGGTTCGGCCCGACAGCCAGCGGTACGTTGGCCGCCTGCAGCTGCGGCAGGATAAACTGACCTTCCGTCACGTGTTCCAGCGTCAGCTTCAGATCAAATTCCTTCGCGATCCGGATCGCCGTGCAGATATCGTCCGCCCGGTGAGCGTGCGCTTTGAGCGGCAGCTGTTTGCGTACGACCGGCAGCATTGCGTCCAGCTTCATATCGAAGGCCGGGCGTTTGCTCGGATCCTGACGGGCCTCGCTGAGCTTCATTGAATATTCGTTCGCTTTAAACAGCAGCTCGCGCAGCTTGGCCGCCGTCGCCATCCGGGTGTTGTTGTTTTTGCCCTGGTAGCAGCGCTTCGGATTTTCGCCGAAAGCGCACTTCATCGCAACAGCTTCCTTGACGATCATCTCGTCGACGCAGGTGCCGACGGTCTTCACAGCCGCAAACGTCCCGCCGACCACATTCGCGCTGCCCGGTCCGGTGCCGATCGTCGTAACGCCGGCTGCGGCCGCCTCCTTAAACGACGGATCGAACGGATTGATCGCGTCAATCCCGCGCAGCTGAGGCGTGATCGGATCCGTCGATTCGTTGGTGTCGTTGCCCTCGAAGCCGATTCCGTCTTCATACAAACCGATGTGGCAATGACAGTCGATAAATCCCGGGTACACCTGCAAACCTGTCGCGTCGATGATCTCGCAGCCTTCCGGAACCGTTAGGTGTTCCCCGATCGCCGCGATTTTTCCATTATCAATTAAGATATCCGCAATGGCCGGACCTTCGCCGGCCATGGTGGTAACCAGTCCATTTTGAACTAACCGCATGTCTTACGCCACGACCTTTCCGTCGATGATAACGATTTCCGGCTGTGCCGAGACCTCAAAGCAGCTGCCTTCCATGATCAGGATGTCCGCATCCTTGCCGATTTCCAGCGAACCGACGCGATCCTCAATGCCAATATGCTTGGCGGCGTTGATTGTGATCGCTTTTAACGCGTCCCACTCCTTCATGCCGGATTTGATCGCCAGACCGGCGCACAGCGGCAGATACTGCTGCGGAATTACCGGCGAATCGGTGATGATCGAAACCTGACAGCCGGCATTCGCCAGAATTCCCGGAGTTTCAAACGTTTTGTTGCGCAACTCAAATTTGCTCGCATGGGTCAACGACGGTCCGACCGCCATCGGCACCGGTTCGTCCTTCAGCTCGTCGACAATCAGATGCCCTTCCGTTACATGTTCCAGCGTGATCTTCACATTGAATTCCTGCGCGATCCGCAGCGCCGTGAAAATATCGTTGGCCTGATGCGCGTGGGCCTTCAGCGGCAGCTCGCCATGCAGCACCGGCCGCAGCGCTTCCAGCTTCATATCGTAAGCCGGCAACTTGCTTTCATCGCTGCCCGCGGCCAGCACCTTCCGGTCGTATTCTCTGGCCTTCAAAAGCATTTCGCGCAGCTTGGATGCCGTCGACATCCGGGAATAGTTATTCTTATCTTTATAACAACGCTTCGGGTTCTCGCCAAACGCGCATTTCATCGCGACTTCCTTTTTGACGATCATCTTATCGACGCGCTTGCCGACTGTCTTGATCGCCGTAAACGTACCGCCCAGCACATTCGCGCTGCCCGGTCCGGTGCAGACGGTTGTGATGCCGGCCAGCGCCGCTTCACGGAACGTCGGATCCATCGGATTGATACCGTCGATCGCGCGCAGCTGCGGCGTCAGGATATCTGTCATCTCATTGCAGTCGTCGCCCTCAAAACCGATCCCGGAGCCATCCAGGCCGATATGGCAATGCGCCTCGACAAAGCCTGGATAAACATTTTTATCCGTCGCGTCGACGATCTCGCAGTCCTGCGGCACGATCAGATTTCGACCGATCGCCGTGATTTTGCCCTTGTCTGCCAAGATGTCCGCAATATACGGTTCTTCATGAACCGCGTCGTGCACCCATCCATTTTTAATACAAATCATAGTTCACCCTCATTTCTTTCAATAGGTTCATTATACAAAATTTTACAAAAAATGAAAGTGATAAAGGCAGAATTTCATCACTTTCATTTTATTTACATTCAATACAAAGAAACTCAAAGTTTACTTCCTTTCGATCTCACACCACGTTTGCAATTCCGGATTAACGATTTCCCAAAGATCGTTCCAACGCGTGGGTAAACAGCTCCAGAAAGCGCGGAACGTCAACGTCGATCGCCATCTGATGATCCTTCTGTGAGTCGTTGAGCCGCGTCAGATCAGCGACAGTCCGGCCCCGTCCGGCGGCCTCTTCCAGCTCAACCTTGAGGTTGACCGGCAGCGTTGTCATCAGATCCGGATGCAGCGCGGCGGCTGCGGCCAGCGGATCGTGGAGCGGACAGCCGGCCAGACGGCGCTTATCAGTTTTGTAATAGTCGAGATAAAACTGCATCAGCCCGCCGATTAATTCCGAAGCCGGCGTCTTCAAGGCGCGCAGATGATCAATATGCGCCTGATCATACAGCGTCTTCAGCGTCACGTCCAGTCCCACCAGCACCAACGGCAGCCCGCTGGCAAAAACCTCGGCCGCCGCTTCCGGATCGACGCGCACATTGGCTTCCGCAAACGGTGTTTCATTTCCGGCCACCGTCAGCGCCCCGGCCATGCAGACAACCCGGCCGATTCGGTTTTTGAATTCCGGATCCCGGCGCAGCACCTCCGCCAGCGTCGTCAGAGGACCGGCCGTCAACAGCGTCAGTTCCGCTCCATACTGCCGGGCGGCTTCCAGAATAAATTCCACAGCCGGCCGGGGCCGGACAAGATCCGGATCCGGTTCAATCAGCGCTTTGCCAAATCCATATTCGCCATGCACAACCCGGCACATCGGTGTCGGCGCAAAGTCGGTTTGGGTCAGGGGATGAACCGGTCCCGCATAGACCGGAATATCGGTTCGGCCCAGCGCTTTTAACAAGGTTTCCGTATTTTCCAATGCCTGCTTTTGAAACACATTGCCATAGGTGCAGGTCACGCCGATCACCTCCGCAGCCGGATCGCCCAGCGCATAACTCAGCGCCAGCGCGTCGTCGATGCCGGTATCCAAATCCAAAATTATTTTCATAACGGATCCTCCTTGTTTTCCTGATTTCATTTTAAGCCCGTTTGTACCTGACCGCAAGTTCAAGCTGAATTTCCTTTTCCGGCCAGATCGTTTTCCTTTCAGCCCAATCCGGATTCACCGCGTTCCCATCAAGAAAACGCCGGCTGCCGCCGGCGTTGATCATCTTCCTTGATTCCTGATTTTAGAACGAAAGCATCTTCATGCCGTTTTGTTTCTTCGGCTTGTGATCGTCATCTTCTTCATCCTGATCCTGCGGCAGGACGCTGACCTTCACCTCGATCACCTTCCGGGCGTCAGTCTGCGTCACTGTGACGACCAGATTTTTATATGTGAATGATTCGCCGACCTTCGGAATCCGTTCCAGCTCATGGATAACCCAGCCGCTGACGGTGATAAAGTCGTAATCTTCCTCATCTTCCAGGCCAAAGAATTCAAACATATCGTCCAGATCCATATCGCACTCGATCAGATACGTGTTCGGATCCAGTTCCTTGTAATACTCCTTGACCTGATCGTGTTCATCGTAAATTTCACCGACCAGTTCTTCCAGAATATCTTCCAGCGTGATGATGCCGGCGGTTCCGCCGTACTCGTCCAGCACGACCGCCATATGAGTTTTGGAGCTTTGCAGCTGTTTGAGCAGTGTGGAAATCTTGACGTGCGGACTGGTATATAACAACGTCTGGGTAATTGATTTGAACGTGCCCATGTGGTTGTAGTATAAATTGTAGAAATCCTTTTCGTGAATGACTCCGACGATATTGTCGATCGAGTTTTCATAGACCGGCAGACGCGAGAAATTGTTGTTGCGGAACATCAGCTCGATCTCATCCAGCGAATCCGTAACATCGACCGCAACCACGTCGACCCGCGGCGTTAAGATATCCTTGACGTCCAGATCGTTGAATTCAATCGCGGCGCAGATCAAATCGCTTTCATGGGCTTCCAGATCCCCTTCGTTCTGTGCTTCCTCAACGATGGTCAACAGTTCCTCCTGCGTCATCGAATCGTCGTTTTCAACTTTAAACAACATCGAAAGCAGCTTCTTCCACAAGCTGAACAGGAAGTTGATCGGGGTTAAGAGCGTCTGGATAAACCCGATCACCCCCGCAACCGCCATCGCAAACTTCTCCGGCGTTTCCTTCGCAATGCTTTTCGGTGAAATCTCGCCGAAAATTAAGATCACGACCGTCATGACCGCGGTCGAAAGACTGACTCCGGCGTCGCCGAAGCCCAAATTCTGCACGAACAAAACCGTCGCCAGCGACGAAGCCAGAATATTGACCACGTTGTTGCCGACCAGAATCGTGGATAACAACCGGTCGTAGCCGTCCGCCAGCTCCAGCGCTTTCTGCGCCTTGCGGCTGCCGGCCGAAGCCATATTTTTTAATTTTATTTTATTGATACTGGAATACGCCGTTTCAGTCGCCGAGAAAAAACTCGAGCAAAAGACCAGAATGGCTAAAATTCCAATCAGCGTCATCGTATTACTCATCTTACCTCTCTCCTTTTTATCCTTCTGATTTATTTCTGATTTCACTCTCAGAATCGGATAACATGATATCGGATGAACATTCTGATCCTTGACAGTTTCATCCAAATCGGAGATGGCAGGTGCCCTGACTTAACCGTGGGGTGGGGCAAATCGTCCAACGAAAACACATCCTTTCATTTCAATTCACACTATGAGCTTTGCGTCTCTCATAATGACACAGCAGGGTTGCCGCCTTGGATCCGCGAAAGGGATCCGATCAGTCTCATTTCAACAGCGGCGCTCTTCGTGCGTCGCTGCCGTTCAGTCTGCTTCAGCGCTTCATCCGCCCACTTATGGCAATGAAATTTTCCTCACTGATTTTTTGAATTATAGCATGAACTGTTTCTCGGCGCAATGGTCCTGGCATTCAAAATAATGAAAAAGCCTTTATCTGCGCGCTTTTCAAACAATTTACGAAGTTGTTTTCGAGTTAATCATCCATACGCAGAACAATCTGGAAGATCCAGTTTGCCCATTTCTTCATAAATCCTTTATTTTTCTTTACGAAGTCTTAAAGGATGAAACGCCGGAATTGGGGTACAATAAAGACAAGAACAGGAGGGATACGCGATGGCGAAACATCGGCCGTTGAATTTGAAAAATCTGATGCTGGTACTGATTCCCAGTTGTCTGATTTTATTCATCATCTGCTACCTTCTGGGAAATTCTTACGGCTTCCTGCACCAGCTGTTCCACTTCTAAATTAGAACCACGGTTTGTCCTCCATGCGCACCGCACAATTTTCACAAAACTTATAAAACGATGGGCTGCCCCATCGTTTTCAGTTTATTCCATGCGTTGGGCACGGTTGAACAAAAACAGGCCGATGACAAACATCACCGCAAGAATCGCAATCGCCCCATTGGCGCTGCCGGAGATCTGCGCTGTCAGACTGACCAAAGCTGTGCCCAGAAAGGCTGCGCCTTTGCCGCAGATGTCGAACAGGCCGAAGAATTCTCCGGCGTTTTCCGGCGGGATGATCTGCGCAAAATAGGAACGTGATAGCGCCTGGATGCCGCCCTGAAACAAGCCGACGCACACCGCCAGCACCCAGAATTCCCATTGCTTATCCAACTGAATCGCAAAGAGTGCAATGCCGGTATACGCGAAAATGCAGTGCTGGATCAATCTGGCGTTGTTGATCTTGCGGGCCAGCCAGGCAAACACCAGCGCGCTGGGAAACGCAACGATCTGCGTTACCAGTAACGCCACTAACAAGCCCTGAGTATCCAATCCCAAGGCGCTGCCATACGCGGTTGCCATGTCGATGATCGTATAGACGCCGTCGATGTAAAAGAAGAACGCGATCAGAAACAGAAAGATTTTCCGATGTCTGCGGATTTTGCGGAACGAATCGGCTAACCGCCGGAAGCTGCCGCGAAGCTTATCCTTCTGCACGTCTTCAACATAGTATTTCTGCTTGTAGTTTTTTAACAGCGGCAGCGTGCAGCCCAGCCACCACAGGGCGTTGATCACAAACGCCAGAATCATCGCCGTCATGATCGTCATCGAAAACTGTTCGTAAAACAGCACAAAGACCAGACTGATCACAAACGGAATGCAGCTGCCGATATAACCCCACGCATAACCATGCGAGGACACCCGATCCATCCGCTCGGGCGTCGTGACGTCCGAAAGCATCGAATCGTAAAAGATCAGGCTGGCGGAATAGCCGACCTTCGCCACGATATAGAGAATCAAAAACACTTTCCACGAAGTCGGAATCCACAAGGCCGCCAGCGCGCACACGCCAACCATCACGCACAGCGCAAATATTTTTTTCTTCAGTCCCTGATAATCGGCCAGCGTGCCCAGCACCGGCCCGCTCAGCGCCACGATCAGCGTGGAAATCGAAGCGGCATAACCCCAGTACGCCAGATAATCGACTTCCGCGATCCCCGCGCTCTGACAGAGCGAATTGAAGTAGATCGGCATAATCGTCGCGACTAACAAAATAAACGCGGAGTTGCCGACGTCGTATAAAATCCATTGTTTCTCCAAGGCCGTGAGTTTCTTATTTTCCATGTTGTCCCCCATTGTTCATCCTCTACTCGTAGTCTTCGTCATACCACGGATCCAGCGGTTTTTGAGTGTTCAGCGTCGCGACGTATTCGCGGATCAGACGCACGGACAGCACTGCGGCTTCGTCCATCCCCGCCATTCGCTGCTGGATAAAATCAGCGCAGCGCGGATTCGGCTCGCGGTTGATGATCAGGCCGCCTTCGCTCTTGCGGACTCCGACCAAGCCCATCACTCCGAGAATGAAATTGCGCTTTGCCGCGCCGGGAGCGACAAACAGATCCAGCAAGCCGGTCATCGTCTTGAGCGATTGTTCGATATCGCGCGGACAGACGTCAAAGAACGGCGCGATCACCTGGCAGCACGCGGGCGAAATCGTCAGATGCTCCGTCGAGCGGGTGCGCAGCGGATCCTTGCCCTGCGCGACCATCAGCGCCCGATCCCATTCCGACTCAATCTCGCTGTGGCTCAGCCCGGATTCTTCCTGAAACGCAAAGATCGCCGGATGATTCAGGCTGTCCAGCACAAAGTGATTGATAAAGCCCAGAATATAGGCCAGCGCCGCCTCCGGATCCACGCTCTGACGGATCAGGGTGCGGGCGTGTTCAAAGAACGGACGGCCGGGTTCATGGTGCATCGCATAGCCCTGTTTTTTTATTGGCGCCTGACTTAAAGGTTTATAAAAGAAAAGCAGATCCGGTCCGTGCAGACCGATGTTGTAACAATCTAAATGTGAAATGATCCGTTCACGCAGCGCAGGCTCCAGCTGATCCAGAACCTGACGGCCGTAAACGGCATGTGTATAAGTTGCCGGCATACTTCTCCCCCTGACATTTTTCGACCTTATTATATCATGGATCCCCTGCCGGCACTGTTTCTTTTCTGTCAATTATGGCAGAAATCGAACATCTGATTGAGATCTGACGACACAACAGCAGAATTTGCGTTTCCTTCAAGTTGACATTCAGCCTGATCTGTTTGTCGTACTCCCGAAGTTTTCCTGTTCCGCCGGCGGCAGAAATGCTACAATGAAGCCAAACAAAGAAAGGAGCGCAGAATGAGCATTTCGTTATTTGATTTTCTGCAGCAGCTGACCCACAGCCTGCCGTTATTGATCACCGTGATCTTAACGATCGGCGTAATTCTGGTCAACGGCTGGACGGACGCGCCCAATGCGATCGCAACCTGTGTATCGACCCGTTCGATGTCGGCCCGCAGCGCCGTGCTGATGGCGGCATTCTTCAATTTTCTGGGCGTGCTGTTTATGACGATGGTCAACGCTACGGTCGCCGAAACAATTTACAACATCGCGGATTTCGGCTCCGATCCCCAACAGGCGCTCATCGCGCTGTGCGCGGCGTTGTTCGCGATTGTCAGCTGGGCGGTGCTGGCGTGGAAATATGGCATTCCGACCAGCGAAAGCCACGCCTTAATCGCCGGGCTGTCAGGGGCGGCGATCGCCCTGCACGGCGGTTTGGGCGGGATTAATGGATCAGAATGGATCAAGGTTCTTTACGGGCTGGTGCTCTCGACAATCCTGGGTTTCACGCTGGGCTGGCTGTGCGTGAAGCTGGTTGAAGCGCTGTGCCGCAAATTGGACCGGCGGCGCACGAATTCGTTTTTCCGCTATGCGCAAATCGGCGGCGGGGCGGCGATGGCGTTCATGCACGGAGCGCAGGACGGCCAGAAATTCATGGGTGTTTTCCTGCTGGGCGTCTTTCTCGCCCAGGGGCAGGCGCATGTCGAATCCTTCGTGATCCCGCTGTGGCTGATGATTCTGTGTTCCGCCATCATGGGTTTAGGCACCAGCATCGGCGGTTACCGGATCATCAAATCCGTCGGCATGGACATGGTTCGTCTGGAAAAATATCAGGGCTTCGCAGCAGATACCGCGGCGGCGCTGTGCCTGTTGGTTTCCTCACTAACCGGTGTTCCGGTCAGCACGACCCACACCAAGACGACGGCGATCATGGGCGTCGGCGCGGCGCGGCGGCTGTCCAACGTCAACTGGGGCGTCGTCAGGGAAATGGTAATGACCTGGGTTCTGACCTTTCCAGGATGCGGATTGATCGGCTTTCTGATGGCGAAGTTGTTCTTTATTCTCTTTTAATGGAAGGAGTTGTTTATGGGCAAACAATTTGATTATTTCAACGCGTTTCTGGAAATGGGCCGGCATTCGTTAAGGGCTGGGGAGTTGTTGAAGGAAACGCTGGAAACGTATGACCCGGCTGTGCTCAAGGAGCGGATGGCACAAATTCATACTGTGGAACACAGTGCGGATACGCTGAAGCATCAGCTGACCGATCAGCTGATCCGCGAATTTCTGCCGCCGATCGAACGTGAGGACATCATGGAGCTGTCCGATGTGATCGACGATTTGACCGACGCGATCGAGGACGTTGTGATCCGGCTGTATATGTATAATATTCATCAAATCGATCCGCCGGCGCTGCAGTTCTGCGTCTTGATCATCGAGTGCATCCGCACGCTGCAGCAGGCGCTCGAAGAGTTCCGGCATTTCAAAAAATCCACAACGCTGGAAGATCTGATCCGCAGAGTTAACGAACTGGAGGAGAACGGCGACCGGCTGTATGCCGAAACGATGCACGAACTGTTCGCCACGCCGCAGGATCCGCTGGCAATCATGGTCTGGATGGAAATTTATGAACGGCTGGAAAAGTGCTGCGACCGATGCGAGGATGTGGCGAAGGCGTTAGGCCGCGCGGTGCTCAATAATTCATAGTCAAAAGACTCAGCTTCCATAACCTCTGGAAACTGAGCCTTTTTCTTTCTGTAATCTTATCCGTTATTATAAGGATCACCGGTGATGCGGCGTTTTTTCAATCGTGCACAGCCGGCGTAAAATCACAGATCTCAAACGATCCGGATTATTTCGCCTGCCACTGTATTTTTCCCTGACTGATCGTCATCCAGCTGCGGACATCCTTAAGCTTCTGCGGCGGCAGCGTAAACAAGTCCTGATCGCAGATCGTAAAGTCCGGCAGGGCCCCGACCTGAATTACGCCCTTGCGGCCTTCCTCAAAGCTTTGCCAGGCTGCGGTTTCAGTCATGCAGCGCAGCGCCGCTTCCAGAGAGAATGCCTCCTTTGGGCGGTAGCCGCTCGCTTCGGGATGGCGCAGATCCTTGCGCGTAACCGCACAGTACAGATTCGCAAATGGATTGAGATCCTCTACCGGACAATCCGTGCCGAACGAAACCGCCACGCCGCGCTCAGCTAATGAACGGAAGGCATAGGAAGTCTGCGCCAGTTCGTTTCCCACCCGCTGCGCGACGATATGTTGATCATAGTGAAGGAAGATCGGCTGAACCAGCGCCGCGGTATGCGTGGAGGCAAACCGGTCGATCAGCGCAGAATCGGTGATCTGGCAATGCACGATTCCATGCCGCAGCGGATTATCCGGACATGTCCGGTTCACGTGTTCAAACGTATCGAGCACCATTTCAATCGCCGCATCGCCGATCGCATGGCAGACGCATTGCAGTCCATGGGCATGCGCCAGTGACACCAGCGCGTCCAGCTGCACGCGGGTCATCGTCGCAATCCCCCGTGTCGATGGATCGTCGGCATACGGCTGACGCATCCAGGCTGTCCGCGCGCCCAACGAGCCGTCGGTCAACAATTTCAGCGGGCCGAACACCAGCACCTCGTCCGGCGGCGTTTGTTTCCTGATTTCCAGGTAACGCATTAATGATTCGGGATCGGTCAGCGTGCACTGCAGAACGACCCGCACCGGCATCCGGTCTTCCGCGCGCAGCTGGCAATAAGCCTCGAGCATCAGATCCAGGTTTTCACTGGTAATGTCGTTGGAATGCACGGTCGTCAGCCCCGCCCGGGCCGCCGCGTCCAGCGCCAGCGCCAGCCGCTCCTTGATCTGGTCCACCGTCAGCGGCGGATCCAGCGGCTTTAACAACAGCATTGCGTTTTCGCGGAAGATTCCGGTCGGACAGCCTTGCTCGTCAACGTCGATCTGACCGTCCTGCGGCTGAACGATCGCCCCGGTGAAGCCCAGCCGCTGCAAAGCGCATGTGTTTACACAGGCAATATGTCCGCAGGCCCGTGTCAAAACCACCGGCACGCGCGTGCTGATGCGATCCAGATCCGTACGGTTTAAGATCCGGCCTTCCGCAAAATAATCATGATTCCAGCCTCGGCCATGGATCACGCTGAAATCCGGATGTGCCAGAATATAATCCCGGCTGAGGGCAACAACCTCCTCAATCGAGGCAGCATTCTGCAAGTCGATGTTCTGCAGCGTGCAGCCCTTGTTGTAACAATGCAGATGCGTGTCGCACAATCCCGGCAGGACCAGCCGGCCCTGCACGTCGATGACCTGATCACTCTTTTGGCACCGGGCTTTTACCTGCGCGTCGGTGCCGACCGCCAGAATTTGAGATGAGTCAAAGAGCACGGCACTGGCAAATTGATCGCCGCCCAGCCAGATTTTCGCATTTCGTAAAATCGTTCGCATTTTCTTTCTCCTTTTCGCTATCGTGAGAGCAGGTCATCGCAGAAAAAAATCAGCGGTCCCCCAACCTCTGATTCCAATTTCTTTCCTTCAAACAGGAATGCAGTGAGCCCCACCAAGAGTTGTTGGCGATTCTAAATCACTGATTGATAAGCCGATGTTTATCAATGAAGTAATGATACACAATCCTGTAAAAAAAGTCAATCATTCGTGTAAGAAGAAAGCGTCATAAATCAGACGCTCATTTAATTTCTTTCATTTTCTTACATTTTGTTTCATTCCGTCAATTCGAAGTTTTCGGATCCAGAATCTTTTCCGCAAATAACTGGAATTGCAGCCCGACTTGGGGTATCCCTTCGCCCTAAGTAATCATTTGTAAAAGCGTTTTTCGCGTAACCTTGCGCACCGCAAACCGGCTTCCTCGCGCAGTTCGCGGCAAGCGCCTTTCCGGCTTATTTCACCAGCCAGCACCGGACTGCCGTTCATCTCCCATACTAATCCATAGGGTTTATCGGGATGAAGCTGTGTCCGCAGCAGCTCCTCCTGCTGTTCCTCAATTATGAGTCCCATTTTTGGAACTCATCTATGTCTTTCTTGTTTCGGTTTTTCTCTCACCAATACTATTAAAAAATACCTCTTAGGTGCCTTACGTGTCTAACAAATACTCATCACCTAAAATATCCCAAATAGGAACCATATACTTAATCGCTGTTTCAATCAACTCAACAAACAGGTCATAATCTAAAAAATTAGGGTCAAATTGAAAATTTCCATCAGGGTATATGCCAAATAAATCACAATGCTTTTCAAATATTTCTTTTAAATACTCATTTTTTCTTCCTTGCCAGATCCACATTATGTATTCAACCCTTTCAGCATTTTGTAGGCATCTTGCTTAAATCGCGGAAAGATATCAATTAACATATTAATTATTTCCTGATCATTCCTAAATTTTAAGTTTCCAAAGTCAGCCCATGCCTTCGAACTTAATATCAAAAATTCCTTCACTTCCTAGCAAGTTGATTTTCACCTTGTTTTTTCGCTTTATACAACGCCTCATCTGCATGCCGGAAGCACTGCAAGGCGGATTCGCCGCCCTGTTGGTGATGAATCCCGAGGCTGATCGTCATTGGAAACTTCGGAAATAGCTCCCTCATCCGTTGGCTGAACTGTTCCTGCAGCTGCCGCATACACCTCTCCGCTTCATCGCTTTGCGGCTGTTTCAGCACCACGCAGAATTCGTCGCCGCCGAACCGGTAAGCGCGCATGCATTCTGAATCGTTGTTCAGCAGCTGCCCGACCTGACGCAATACTTCATCGCCGATAAGATGGCCGAGCTGATCGTTGATCTGCTTGAAATCGTCAAGATCCAGCAAGACTAATGCGTAGTCCTGGGCTGTTTCCAATTCCTCAAAACACCGGTTCAGCGCGATCCGACTGCCGACTCCGGTCAGAGCGTCATGACTGACTTCCCGCTCTAACGAAATCCGCTCCGCATCCCTGCGCCAGCTGATCTGTTGACGGCGGCGCTGGAATTCCAGCAGCTCCCAACAGGCTGCCAGCGTACCTGCCTGCACCATCAGGCAGATCAGAATATCGCTGAAGTAATACGCGGTGACGATCTTGTCAGGATCCCAGGAAGGCATAAACGCGCTGAGAACACATAACGCCATCCCCGTTACCGCAATCACGACCGTCAGCCGCTTGCGCTCATATAAGGTTGTCAGCAACGTCGGCAGCACAAACATCATATAAACAGAACTGAACGCCCCGTGGATGACCGTGATGACAAAACACAGTAGGGTCATCGTCAGCGACACAAGTCCATCCTTTTTCGTTTCATCCCAATGCCGGGTATTGATCAGCCGCCGGCAGCCCAGCACCAGCGTTGCGTTGATCAATGTTGGAACTGCGATATAGCGAAGCAGATATTCCGGCACAGTGCAGCTGATCAATGCCGCGGCATTCAAGACAAAAAACAATAGAATCTCCGCCGCAGCCGTTCCCGCCGCCAGCACCGCGCACACCCGCCAATGCAGATTCCGCCAGTACGTTGAAAGCTGGCGTTCCTGTTTCTCAATTTCCGACAGTATCTGTTTCTCTTCCACGCACAGCTTCCTCCTGTCTTTTGCTCTAAGTTTATCACACTCCACAGCCTGTTCTCAAGGAATTTCCAGCTTCCATCCTGCTTGCCCTTCCGCTTCGATCCGCCGCTTCAGCTTTTTAGGCTTCGCCATGCGCTGCTTTCTCTGAAACGCCAGCCTTTTTCAGCATGACGGATCGAACAAGAACCCGCTGTCGGACTTTACTGTCTCTTTCAACTCCTTTGGATCGGATGCCTGTCCGGTTATGTCTGCGCTTCTTGCCTGCGCAAGGAAATGTATTGCATTGCCATAGTGGGTCTCTCTGCCGGTGCTGACAAAACTTTCTCATGAAAAAAAGCCGCCGGACACGCCGGACGGCTCATGGCTTATTCGACGGGAACCACCAGTCCGTTGTAATGCTCGCGGATATAGCCGCGGACTTCATCACTGGTCAGAACGTCGATCAGGGCCTTTGTCTTATCGCTGTTTTCCTCGCCTTCGCGAACGGCGATAATATTTGCATACGTCTTCGCGCCTTCGGAATCAGCCTGTTCCGAGGTCAGAAGCAGATCGGTGATCTTGGCGTCCAGCGCATAGTTGCCGTTGACGATCGCAAAGTCCACGTCGTCTTTGGTCTGAGCCACCAGCGAAGCGTCGATCTCTACAATGCTGACGTTATACGGATTCTCAACGATATCCACCGGCGTCGCCTTTAAGCCCACGCCGTCTTTCAGTTTGATATAACCCAGGCTTTCCAACAGCTGCAACGCCCGCGCTTCATTGGTGCCGTCGTTGGGCACGGCAAAGCTGCAGCCGCCCTGTTCGATCGCGGATAAGGCTTTTGACTTGCCGGCATAAATGCCTAACGGTTCAAAATGGATGCCCCCGGCCGTGACCAGATGCGTGCCGTGATCCTCATTGAACTGCTCCAGATAAGGATCATGCTGGAAATAATTCGCGTCCAGATCGCCCTGTTCCAGCGCGGTGTTCGGCGTAACATAATCCGAGAATTCCACGATTTTCAGCGTGTAGCCCTTTTCTTCCAAATACGGCTGGGCATACTCCAGGATTTCAGCGTGCGGGGAGGTCGAGGCCCCGATCGTGATCACAGTTTTTTCCGTTCCGGTTTGATCCTGCGGCGCGGCGGACGGCTGCGCAGTCGGTTTTGTGGAGCAGCCGGCGATCAATCCGGCGCAGGCCAACAGAACACTGACATGTTTTAACGTTGTTTTCATCTTCATTTTCTCCTTCTCATTTATAACAAAAGGCTCCCATCCTCGAAAAAGGACGGAAGCCTCCGTGTTACCACCTTTCTTTACCAAGCCATCGCTGACTCAGCCTCATCCGGTCGTTCTCTGTCCTATAGGGAAGAACCGTGTTCGCGGTAACGGGCGAACCCGTCGGCCGCTCACCTGGACTGTCCAGCTCACAGCCGCGGCTTGCAGATCATCTTCCCACGGACTTCCCTTCGGCCTTTCACCCTCTGCCGATCGCTTTTTCAGTTGGTTCCGCGGTACTCTTCTGCGCACTGCCTTTTTAATTGAATTTTAATTGGAATCTGATTTTACTGAAGTCGATTGCTTTATTTCCAAGCCGGAATCAGCGCGCCGTCATACTGATCGTTAATGATCTGAGCAACGGCGTCAGTCTGGAATAACTCGCAGATCTTCTTGTAAACCGCATCGTCCTTGTCCGCAGTACGCGCGGCGATGATGTTGATATACGGGTTATCGGAGCCTTCCTGAACCGATTCCATGAAGATCGAATCCTTGTTCGGGGACAGACCGGAGTCAATCGCGATTGTGCCGTTGATGAAGCCTGCGGTCACATCCGGCAGAATGCTTGGGATCGTATTCGCTTCAATTTCAATAATTTCAATGTTGACGTTGTATTTCGTAATGTCGGTGACGGACGGGGTATAACCCTTTTCCGGATCAACTTCGATGAAGCCCAGGCTTTCCAGCAGCTTGATCGCACGGCCGCCGTTGGTTACGTCGGAAGCGATCGCAATCTTATCGCCGTCTTTGATTTCGTCGATGCCGGCAATCTTCTTGGAATACAGGCTTAATGGTGCCAGCACCGTTTCACCAATCGCCGTCAGGTCGTAGCCGTTGGCTTCACAGTCCTTATCAAAGTAGGCGTAGTGCTGGAAGCTGTCGATGTCGATATCGCCGGCGGCCAAGGCTTTGTTGACCATCGCGTAATCGCTGAAGGTGACAAATTCGATTGTGACGTTGTCCTTCGCCATTTCATCAATGATTGGCTGCCAGTATTCGTTGTTTTCGCCGATGACGCCGACCTTGACGGTGCGGGCCTCAGAACCTTCCGGTGTCGTGTTGTTTTCTTTCGGTGCGGCGCTGCAGCCGGTTAAGACCAGCGCAGCCAGGATGCAGCAGAGTAGTTTTTTCATTTTCAGTTCCCCCTTAATGTGTTGTTTTCTTTATGATCACGTCGCCGATCGCCTGCGCGATCGTTACGAGAATCAAAATAATCAGGATCGTGACCCAGATGACGTCCGGTTCGCTGCGCTGATGTCCATAGCGGATCGCGAAATCGCCTAACCCGCCGGCGCCGACAACACCGGCCATCGCGGTCAGGCCGATCAGCGAGATGAACGTGATCGTGGTTGCCCGGGCAATCGCAGGAATCGACTCTTTCAGATAGACCCGGAAGATGATTTGTAACGGCGAATCGCCCATCGCCTGCGCCGCTTCGATCAGGCCGCCGTCAACCTCCGCCAGCGCCAGTTCAATCTGGCGGGAGAAGAACGGCACCGTGCCGATGATCAGCGGGATGATCGCGCCTTTGACGCCGATGCCCGTGCCCATAATCGCCCGCGAGAGAAATAAGGTCGCCGGGACTAAGATGATAAACGGAATCGAACGCAGGATGTTGATAATTTTATCAAGAACCCAATAGACCGGATGACATTCCATGATGCCTTCCTTGCGGGTGACGATCAGCACGACGCCGAAGAACAGCCCGAGCACAAACGAGATCGATCCCGACCAGCCCATCATCTGGAAGGTTTCCAGTATGCTCTGGATCAGCTTGGGGATCTTCACCATCACGTTGGGAATTAATTGTTCCAGCATTTCAGCACCTCCACTTCAATGTTGTAATGCTTTAATTCAGCTTCCGCCTTGCGCATCGCGTCTTCGCTGCCCTCCAGCATGACGATCAGACTGCCCAGCGCGGCCTGCTGGATCACCTCGACGTTGCCGAACACAATGTTGCACACAACGTCGTATTTCTTGGACAGCTGCGAAATCAGCGCTTCCTTGGTTTCCTCAGCGCCATACGTCAGCTTCAATAACCGCTGGCCCTTATGCAGCTGCACGATTTCCGCACCGTTGTCGATCAGCTCGTAAATCTTGGTGATCGGATTGGTGGAATTGATGAAATCGATCGTCATCTGCGCTTTCGGATGCGAGAAGATATCCAGGATGTTGCCGGTTTCGACGACCTTGCCCAGCTCCATAACCGCAACGCGATTACAGATTTCCTTGATGACTGCCATTTCGTGCGTGATCAGGACGATCGTGATGCCCAGCTTCTGATTGACTTCCTTCAGCAGCTTGAGAATGCTGGAGGTTGTCTGCGGATCAAGCGCGCTGGTCGCCTCGTCGCACAGCAGCACTTTCGGATCGTTAGCCAGCGCCCGCGCGATCGCGACACGCTGCTTCTGTCCGCCGGACAGCTCCGAGGGGTAAGCGTTCAGCTTCTCGCTCAGCCCGACCAGTTCCAGCAGATCCTTGACCTTTTTGTCAATCTGGGCTTTAGTGAGCTTGCTTCCTTTTAACGGATAAGCGATATTCTGATAAACCGTACGCGAACGCATCAGATTGAAATGCTGGAAGATCATTCCGATCTTCTTGCGGATCTTGCGCAGCTCTGCTTCCTTCAGCTGGGTGATATCGACACCGTCGATCAGCACCTTGCCGGAGGTCGGCCGCTCCAGCAGGTTGATGCAGCGGACCAGCGTCGATTTCCCTGCGCCGGAAAATCCGATGATGCCGAAGATATCCCCGTCTTCGATTTTCAGGTTAACATCCTTGCACGCCTCAACGTTCAGGTCCTTCGTCGTAAAGGTTTTATTGACTCCGACCAGTTCTATCATGTTCCTCTTCCTTCCTTAAAATAAAAACTCCCGTCCCCAACAAGGACGAGAGTTGATTTCCCGTGTTACCACCTTAATTCGCAGTCCGCTTTCACGTTCTGCCTCTTCCGGTACGCGTTGAATAACGTTATACCGTATCACGTTAACGGGTGAATCCGTCATAGCCTAAGTTTCCCTCGGTATGCAGCTCCAAGACCATTTTCACAACGATTTTCACTGCCCTTTTTCAGCGCCCGGGCTCTCTGTCAAGTTTCCATCGGAGTTACTATTCTTTTCAAAGCCTTTGTTTATGTACCTGATTATAGTTCACTCTTTTTTCAGAGTCAACCCCTTTTTCAAAATTTCCCGCAAAAACGCCCTGATTTAAGCTTTATAGGCCTGCTCGTAAAGCTCCTGGAGAAGATGCATCTCCAGCGGAAATTCCTCGCGGTCATCCATGTCAAACTGAGTAATGCCTTCTTCCTTCGCAATCTTTCCGACCTGACGGTAACGGCCTTCCCAATCCTGCACTTTAATTTTTGGATCTTGTATCAAGTACTCCAGATACTCGCGGTTATCTTCCCACAAATTATAGCCTTTCCCGCTGATCAGCTCCGGCTCTGACAGAGGCTCACCCTCATTTATAACCTTGGTGACCACACAGTTAAAGCTCCAGCCTTCACCCAGATCATAGTCAATCTGGATCTTCGATTTTTCTTTGAGTTCCAGATGGCAAAGCGAAACCCGGCTGGAATCTTCATAATCCCCCAGCTCAAATTCAGATGGAGAATATTGTTTATTCTTCAACTTGAGCGTAAATAAATGTCCGCCCATTCCATGAAAGGCGGCGATCGCCGCACAGGCCAGCTCCGTTAAATTGAGAAGTGCCGGAAGGCGAACTTTGCGCCAGCTTTTTGTTCCCTCGAGCGTAATTTTAAATTCGATAACCTGCCTGCCGAATTGCTCATAATCGGGGAACGAGTTTAAAATATAGAAAAATTCCTCATCGGAAATCGACTCGTTTCTCATTACCAAGGATCTTAAAACGGCCTGCATATCCGCCTCGACCTGATCCGCATCCATCCCTAAGCCGATAAGCCGCTCTGTAAAGCTTTCAATTTCAGACGGGTACTTTGTCCGGATTTGAGCGGTTATCGCGCTGAGATGCTGTTCAATAAGTTGTTGGATCATATACTTTCTCCTTTTTTTAATATTCAGGCTCTTTTTACTTTAAGGTTAACACAGGCAATCAGAAAAATAATAGACCGGCGTTCTGATTCAGCAGTAGGTTATTGCCCCTCTATACAGGATTTGACCTCATGTGAGTGGAAACCCTCCGCTTTCTTCGTTAAGTCTCTCTTTGTTTCGCACTGCTGCCGGATGAACAGACTCACTGATAATCTTTATTGCAATTTGCTCCTCCGTGTAATCCGGATGTTGTGCTTTGATTTTCAGAATGGTTTGAATACATGCTTCTTCTTCCTCTAGAATATCCGCTATTTCAGCAGCTTGCATTCCTTTCTTCGCTTTTTTCAGTGTAATTGTAATAAGCTTCAACAGAGAACCTTGATCTTTACCTTGCTTTAAGGCCAGCTCCCGCGCCTGTTTCACAGCTCTTTCCCGTTCCTTGCGGATCTCTGAATTCCGCATCATTTCTCTGTCCAGCCGCTTTGTTTCCCACATGTACTCGATCGTGCTCATCGGAATCTCCATCATTTTCTCCACCGCCCTTCTGCATCCTTCATCCATCGCTATGATCTGTTGAATCCACGCCGCTTTGTCCGGATCGCCTGCAAATTTTAATACCACGCGCCACCGGTCCAACGGCGTTAAATCCTTGACTGGAATCCGCTGTAAGCGTTCCACTTCTGCTAATTCAATAATACTCACTTGAATGTGTTTTGTCAAGGTTCTTCCCGTTTTCTCACCGGCTAAATAAAACACATCGCTGCTCACATCCGGATCGTCAAAAAAGCAGAAATTCGTGATCATGATCACGCGCACTGGTTTCAGTTCCCGATAATCTTTTCCCTTTGTCTTCTGGCCGGAAAGCAGACGCGATAAATAGAAAACAATGCGGATTCCCTGCTCCTCGGGATTCCCGTTTTGCTGGATTTCCAGATCAAAATAAATCTCCTCGTTGATCACCCCGCAGATATCATAACGAATTGCTTTGTCGTCAGGATGTCCTGCTTTTTTCTCATTCGGCAACAACCGCACCTTTTTAAAATCAGGATCAATCGCATGGAAAAGACTCGTCAGACATATCAAATCCTCAGGATCACCGATCACAGTTTTAAAGACCCAGTCGTCCAACAAAGAAATCCTTCTCTTCTTTTGCTTCTTCCGTTCAAGTAGATTGATGGACATTCCCCCACCTCCTCTACAAGTTAATATTGCGGTAATTTCAAAAAAGCCTTCCTCTTTTTCATGAAAATTCAATTATTTTCGACAAAATCGCAAACTTATTTGTAACCATTTTCAAATTAAATTCCGAACACTGGAAATGGTCTTGCGAATCGACGAAGTAATTGAATCAGACATTCATTTCTTTTTGCTTTCAAACTTCTGATTATCCTTAACTTCACTTCAACGACTTTATTGAACCAAGAAAAGATAAGCATAAGCCCGAAAATCTTCAACATGTCTGACTTTATCCTGGCTGCGAAAAGATAAATTTGCCAACCCCTGAAAGCAAATGGGATTCAACAGAAAAAATCGACCCCGTCTTGAAGGGAATCGATTTCTTAACTATATTTTTCCTTTATTCTGTTAAACGCTTATCTTACTCGCATTACCGACTGTTTATTCGACTTTTAGATGAAAATATTCAAAAATCAGTTCCGGATTGGAATTCACGATCAGCGATGCTGGAAACTCCGCGGCGGCGCAGACTTCCTCACACCGCTGGAACCGGCCGATCGCGTCGCAGTAATGCGCGTCGCTGCCAAACAGGACCGGCACGCCGTGCTGCTTGCAATACCGCAGCATCCCAAGCATATTTTCCCGGCCGCCGACCCGCGAGCTTTTCGGATTCATCGAGGAATTGTTGACCTCGACTAACGTATGGGTCGCCTTGCATGCCAGAACGACCGCTTCCTGATCGATCGGATAGCGGGAATCGTCCGGATGGCCAAGAATCTTGACATAAGGATTCTGCACGGCATTGATCATCGCCTGCGTGTTTTCCGCTTCCGTATGCGCGGTGCCGAAGCATGGAACGTGCAGGGATGCGATCGCGTAATCAAGCATTTTCAGCGTGCTTTCGTCCAGATCGACATGTCCTTCAACATCCATCACATTCAGCTCCGCGCCTTTGAGCACGCGGATTCCCTGCACGAATTCCGGGACGACATGAAGGTTGCGGAAGTAGAACAGATGCGTAGAACCCGGCATCTTCGGCGTATGATCGCTGACGCCGTAAATCGTTAGACCGTGTTCCCTGGCTGCAGCGATGTTCTCGTTCAGCGTGCTGTACGCGTGTCCGCTGACGACGGTATGCGTATGCAGATCAAGGTAAATCATGCGTTTTCCTCCAGATACTGCAGGCTGATCTTACTGTTCAGTTCGCCGAAGAAACCGATCCGTTTGCCGCGCAGCGAAGTTGGCAGACCGCTGGACAGCTGGCTGTCAAATTCCACCTGACCGTTTTCGTCCAGGACGACGACGCGGGCAATCCCATCAATTTTCAGCGTGTCAATCGGCGCGGCACCGATATACCAGTGAATCAGTGGATCGCGCAGCGTCATTTCCCGCACGTCCAACGGCGGCAGGTTCTCACAGAGAACATAGTGGTACTGACCGTTTTGAATCGAACCATCCGCCAGCCACAAAACGCTCGACATTTCGCGCGAATAATTGCCCGGAATCTCAATCGCCGGCACCGCCTCATAATCGTTGAGGATGCGCAGCGGATACGGGGCTAAAAGCAGGTCGTCGTAGCCCTTTTCCATCTGCACGGTAAAGGTCATCGGGACATTGCCCAGCGTGCGCTGCTGCAGATATTCGTTATCCATGATCCACGTCTTATCCGTCAGATTCTTCCAGCCGCTTACTTTACCGGACGGCTTGAGCTTCTGCAGAAAAACCTGGCGTTCAGCCTGTTCCGCCACGACGCTGCCCGGCATCTGATAAACAAGATACAGCTTTTCGCCCTGCGGCACAAACCCGATTCTTAAATCGGCCATGCCGAAGACCGACGTGCCGGGCTGTCCCGCAAACCAGCCGTGATCTTCCTGCAAGCCGGAAACTTCCAGCCGCCAGCCGCCCTTGGCTTCGCGAACCTCCAGCGTCAGATCGCCATGTTCAAAGCGTGCCCGCACGATCTGATCCTTATTGCCGTACAAACCAGTAATTTCCACCGGATGCACGACGGTTTTCAACGCCGGCAGCGGCGTCGCTTCAAACGCGCAGCCCTGAGCCTTGAGAATTTCATAAACCAGTGCCTGATTGAGCTTTGAAGCGCTGCCCTTATCCGTACACAGGACAACCGCGGCGCTCAGCTGACAATCCGGGATAATCAGGGAATGGGAGTTGAACCCGAACGTCGAGCCGGACTTGCACAGCGCCTGTTTGCCAAAGCCCTCAAACAGCCGCATCGACACGCAGTCCCAACCCAGACCATAACGTTCCGTGGTATTGTCCGCAACGATCAGCTCTTTCGGTTGTTGATCGCGATTCATTTCCGTCAGACCCGCTTCATCAACCAGTTTGCCTTCACGCAGCGCGTCTAAGAAACGGCATAAATCCGCGGCCGTGCTGTAAATCCCGCCGGAACCAATGCCGTTGACATATTCCTGCGGGAAGTCGAGACCAAACGGTGATTTCGCTTTGATGTATTTGCCATCCATGATTTCATGGATTGGGAAATCGGTATGCTCCATGCCTAACGGCTCGAGAATCTTCTCGTAAATATAGGAGGAATAGCTCTGCCCGCTGACCACCTCGACTAACAGCTCCGCCAGGGAAAACCCGTCGTTGCAGTAAACGCTGAACTTTCCCGGCTGATCCTTCAGCCGGCTCTGCGCCGCGTATTCAATTTCTTCCTTCAGGTGATTACGGTTGCGGGCGTTGGTGTATTTCCCCTTGAAGCAGTTGCCCGGCAGTCCGCTGCTGTGATTCAGCAGCATCCGGACCGTAATATTTTTATACCGGGCATCCGGCATCTTGAACATCGGCAGTTTTTTCACGATCGGCTCGTCAAGCGACAGCTTGCCTTCCTGCGCCAGCATCATCACGGCCGCCGTGGTGAACATCTTGCTGATGGAGCCGATTGAAAACATCGTTTTCTCCGTGATCTTCGCGCCCTTCGACGCCGTCCGGCCGCTGCGGTAATGATAAATTTCTGCTCCCTGCTGAAAGATCGCGACATCCATCGCACGGACCTGATGCTCGGTGAAAAAGGCTTCGCACAAAGCGTCCAGCTTTTGATTTTCCATTGAGTTCCTCCTCTTTTTCTATTTTCAGTATTCCTGCGCGGCAGCGCATCAATACAATAAAGTCTAAAGACCCATACATTATACTGGATTTACCCTTAAATCACAACCGGACGAAAGCGTTTCCGCGGCAATTTCAGGATGATTTTTCATCGCGTTGTGAGTATAATGAAAACCATGAGGTGAACGGAATGAAGGAATTTCAAATGTTTTTCTTTGACGTCGACGGAACGCTGCTGGATAATCGCAATCACCGGATTTCGCCGGCGGTCATGGAGGCGTTAACACGCTTGCAGAAAAATGGAAAAAAGATTGTGATCAGCTCGGGACGGGATGTGAATACAATCCTGATGATGCCGCAGCTGGCGGCGATTGCGTGGGACGGCTATATCTGCCGCAATGGCAGCGTCATTGCCGACGCACAGAAAACGGAGCTGTTCCGGGTTTTCTTTGATCAGGCAACGATGGCGGGGTTAGAAGCGGTCTCCGCGCAGCTCCGCTCACCGATCCAGTATATGGGTCATGACGACTGGCTGAATTGTCCGCCGACGCCGGATTTCATCGCGGCCTGCGAATTCTTTCACCGCGATCCGGCCGCGATCGACGTCCGGGCGACGCGGTCAGACGATCAGGCGACGATGGCGCTGGCCTTTGACGCAGCGGACAGCGATTATGCGGCTTACCGGACGATTCCCGGTTTGACGGTGTTGCCGACGCCGTTTCACTATGCCGATCTGGTTCTCCGGGGTATAGACAAGGGCGTCGGGATCACCCGGCTTTGCCAGCACTTCCATATTGATCCCCAGGCCACAATGGCGTTTGGCGATGGGATCAACGATCTGGAAATGCTGCAGGCGGCAGGAGTCGGCGTAGCGATGGGCCAGGGCCGGGAAGAAATTAAAGCGATTGCCGACTACGTCACCGATTCCGTCGAACAGGACGGCATCGTTACTGCGCTGCAAGCTTTCGGTCAGCTCTGAGCGGAAATTTTCGCTTTTCTTTGATTATTTTATTTGACTTAGTCAAATTTATGCTTATACTGAAGAAGTCAGGAGGTGTTTTATGTCCTATCCTTTCTCATATTTAATCTGCCAGCTGCGCCGGGAATATACGTCCACGCTGCAAACGCGGCTGGATGCCTTCGGGTTAACCGTAGGGTTGTTCCCTTATCTCATCTATCTTGAGCATACCGGCGCCTGTACGCCGTCCGCCATGGCCCGAAAGCTGCGTCAGGATAACGGCCACATCACCCGCTGTTTAGACAAGCTGGAAAAGCTCGGCTGTTTGATCCGCACGCGCAGCGCGCAGGACGGCCGGGCGTTCACCGTTTCGTTAACCGAAAAAGGCGAACAGATCTGCCAGGAAATCACTGTCGCCAACCAGCAATGGGAGCAGGGGGCGCTGGCCTGTCTTTCACCGGATCAAGCGAAACAGTTAACTGCGCTTTTAAGTCAGGTTGTCCTGAGCTTAAGGAGTGAAAAATGACGCACGCCTGCGTTAAGCCGATCACCATCGGCAAATGTGAACTGAAAAACCGGATCATCTTTGCCCCCACCACCCTGGGCTTAAAGCCGGAAGAAAAAGCCGCGAAGCTAAGCGCGATCGCTCAGGGCCAGACCGCCCTGATCATCCTGCCGGATATCCCGGTTCTCGGTTCCCAAAGTTTACAAAACCCCCGCACTTTCGCCGCTTACCGGCAGCTGATCAGCGAGCTGCATCAACAAGGCGCAAAAGTATCCGCCCAGCTGCATCTTTCAGACGCCAATTTCAAAGCGATGCTGAAATTAATTCCCGCGCTGCTGACACACAGACTCACCGCGGATCAGCTGCGTCAGAAACTGAACGACTCCGCCGCGGTCACGGTCAATCAAATGCGTGAAAAACGGATTCGCGAAATCCTTGCGGCTTTCGGTCTCAGCGCCCAGCAGGCTCAGGCCGCGGGCTTCGATATGATTCAGGTACACGGCGATCGTTTGATCGGCAGCTTCAGTTCGTCACTGATCAACAAGCGGACCGACGAATACGGCGGTTGTCTGGAAAATCGGATGTGGTTTGCTTTGGAAGCAGTGCGGCAGGTCCGGCAGCACTGCTCGCTGCCCATCGACTACAAGCTGGCCGTCCGGCAGATCAATCCGGATTATGGCAAAGCGGGCGTGCTGGAACAGGATCTGGATCCGGTCGTCGGCTGGCTGGAACAGGCAGGGGTCGATTGTTTCCACGTCACCCTGGCGAATCACGGCGCGCTGACCGACACGATTCCGCCCGCGAATCACCCGGCGTTTTCCGCAGAAGGTTGTTTTCTGAAATTTGCCGATCAAGTCAAAGCGCTGACCTGCAAACCGGTGATCGGCGTCGGGAATCTGCGCCATCCGGAATTCATTGACCAGGCGATTGAAAGCGGCCGGATCGACGCAACCGCAATGAGCCGGCAGCTGATCGCTGATCCCGACTGGACCGCGAAACTGTTGGCTGGTCATCCGGAAACGATCCTGTATTGTGCCGGCTGCAATCAAAAATGTCTGCAAGGCTTGATGAGCCATCAGGGAATTCATTGTATTTATGATCAGAAAAGGAGTGATATTCAATGAAAATCGCAATCGTAGTTCAAAGTAATACCGGCAATACCCGTCAGCTGGCAGAAGCAATTCAATCCGCCCTGCTGGACGAAATGCTTATTTATTCCGGAGCCCCTGCGCCTGAAGCGCTGCAGGCTGACTTGATTTTTGTCGGTTCCTGGACAGACAAAGGCGTCTTCGCCAAGCCGGTCCTGGATTTTTTGGCCCAGTGTCATCAGAAGCAGCTGGCCTTGTTTGCGACCTGCGGCTTTGGCCAGTCGGAGGAATATTTCCAGGCGATCCTGAAGCGAAGCGCCGATCAAGTTCCTGCCGACAACACGATCTTGGGCTGCTACGCTTGCCAGGGAAGAATGCCGGAAACTGTTAAACAGCGGTATTTGGCCTTGCAGGCAAAAGAGCCGGAGAATCCGCGCTGGGCTTCCCTGCTGGAGAATTTTGACGCTGCCTTATCGCATCCGGACAGCACGGATCTCGAAGGTGGCCGGCAATTTGCCCAGCGTATTTTGACAGAACTCCAATAAACCGCAAACCTGAAATCAGCGAGGAAAGATGAACCTTCCCCCGCTGATTTTTTATTTTGGATCGTCGCTTAGAATTCTCTTCCTTCCCGCTCAGCAAAAAACATATCGGTAATAAATTCCGGCGATTCCGCCCAAAGCGCACTTTCCGTCTGCCGCAACGTTTTGTACGTTTATGAACGGTAGAACTCCAGCATCGCGTCTTCAAAAGATAAATTGAGCTGTTCCTGAATGATATTCACAACGGCTCGATCTGTAAACATACATTCATCGTTATGTCCTTTCCGTTAAACGTGTAAATAGCCTCCATCATAGACCTGTCTCCTTTCTAAAGTTAGACTTGTTAACCATATTCTTTATTCTGTTATTTAATTATGCTTTCTTAGTTTGCAACCCATGCTGAAGCTTGATTATTTCTTCTTCATTCTCCTTCGTTAATTCGCTTATTTGATAAGAACGTATTCTTTCATTGACTAATACCGGAATAAGAAATCCGTGCTGAACAAGACCGGCAACTCTGTTGATAACCGTTTTATTGGTAACTCCTAATTTTTTTCCAAGTTCGATTGGAGTAAATTCTCTAATTCCATTTTCAAGCAAATAACTAAGCAGCTCCTTCTCCCTTTTTTTCAAATAGGTCAAGCTCGAAACAACATTACTTTCCTTTGTTTTATATGACAAATCATAAACTTTCTTTGAATAAAGCTCCATCATTCTTAAGAAATAAGTAAGCCAAATTTCTGGATGCGGCGGATTATTTCTGCCTGAATAATATAAAGCAGGCAACCCCATTTGCAGGGAATTGTAGTATTCTTCTGCATCATAAGCAAAATATTCTTCTAACGAACCAATCCCCTGAAATCCATATCCAAAATAATCGAGCAGATATCCAGAAATCAATCTTGCCGTTCGACCATTCCCATCTTCAAATGGATGAATTGTAACTAATTGATAATGGGCAATCGCCGCAATCAACAACGGATGATCATCAGTATGATCAAGATAGTCTACCAATTCATCAAGCAGTATCGGAACATCAATATACTCAGGCGGAATATAATCCGCGTTCCCGCTCAAAGAATCATAAACCGCAAATAAAACGCCTGCCGGCATGGGCCCCCGCAATCCTATTTTTTCTTTAGAAGCTCCCTTTTCCACGATCGCCTGAACTTCCAAAATCATTCTTTTTGTAACTTTTTCCTTTTTTTTCAACTTATTCTCTAAATATAAAAGTGCCAGATAATAATTTCTAACTTCCTGTTCTGGTTTTAGGAAATGCTTGTGAGGGCCGCTTTCCACTATTTTTCACTAAAATTACACTATTTTTCATTATTATCTTCTTGAAAATAGGATGAAAAAAAGCGGGATTTCCACTTTTCATTTCTTATGCACTAATTTATACGTTCAATTTTTTACCCTGTGTTCTTAACCGCAATGATCAATCTTCGCCCATCCCCGCAGCTGCAAGCAGCGCTAACTGGACCTTGGGATCAGCTGAAGCAATTCACAGAAGTTAACTCCACAGGAGGAACCGAAGAATCAATACATTCTCTCCAATAAGCCAGATGTACTTGATCAATCGGATGCGCAGAATCTTGGACATCCGTCCCCTCACCCTGCAGATCCACCCAGATCAAAGCCATTCCCTTCGCGTCTTCTTCCATGAAAATTGCTTCCAAAGCCATTTTTTCATCGCTCAGCGTTTCCTGAACCTCCGCCTGTCTTTGGTTCAATACAGCCATCCATTCGCGGGTCAGCTGCTCTTTCCCCGGGCGTACCGCATAGCGGGTCAATGTGAGTTTCATGATAAGATTTCCTTTAATAAATCAGATGTCAGGACTGAACAAGCGATGAATTGACCTGTTCGCATCAATTCGTCGATTTCGTTCACAGACGCCCAGCAGGCTTCTGTCACTTCTTCGCTTTGCAGAACAAGCTCGTAAATACTTCCATTGAACCGGACATGAAACAGGGAAATTTTCCGGCTTTGATGGAATACACTTCGTACAGAAAGACAAGTTTCAGAATTAACCAAAATTCCAAGTTCTTCCTTCAGCTCACGCTGTACTGCGTCAAGACTGGATACGTGAAATTTCACCATCCCGACGGGGCATTCCCAGTGTCCCCATCGTTTTTCCCAGCTGCCCGGCGGGTGATCAAAACTTGATGCTGATCATTTTCAATCACTGCGACCACGCCCAGAAAGTATCCGTTTTTAAGCACCGCATCCCGCAAAACAGGATAAGAAAAGCGCCGGCCGTGTTCATCGCAAGCCGCTAATAGCTCCTGTTGAAATTGATGTGTTGTATCCATATCCCCGTCTCGCTTTCCTCAGAAATTCTCTTTTAGTCTTCCTTAACAGATCATTGCTTTAACGGCGCAAATTTCTCGTCATATTCATCCTTGGAGATCGCCGGCGCCTCATAGACCCAGTCAATGCTGAACGACAGCGCCTTCGGCGCGTCGATCTCGCTGTTCAAATTAAACACCCGATGGATTGCTTTCTTGTTGTCTTCGATTGAGCCCTGATACAACCGGACAATCGACATCCGATTCGGCGCCCGGTCGTTGACGCCGGAAATCCGCGCGCCGATCACGTTGAATACATTCTGATTCTGCACATAGCTGCGGTTCATCTTCTTCATCGTTAAATTAAACAAGCCGATCATCTGTTCCATGCTTAGATTGGTCGACACGTTCTCGCCCGCCGCATCCAGCACCTTCAGCGCCTTATTGACATCCTTCAGCCGCACCGCTTCCGTTAAAATTGCCTGAATCACCTGCTGCTGATTGCTCTGACGCTGAAAATCTCCGGAATTGTAGGAATGCCGTTCCCGGGCAAACGCCAGCGTCTGTTCGCCATTCAGCCGGTTGACGCCCTGCGGCACCCACACTGTCTGATGTCCACGTTCATCGGAGGAATCCTGACCGACAAATTCCTTCGGATTGTCGATGATCACGCCGCCTAAAGCGTCGACGATTTCAATGATACCGTGGAAGTTGCTTTCAAAGTAGAAGTCCACATCGACGTCCAGCAGCTGTTTCACCGTATCAATCGTGCATTGGCGGCCGCGCACGCGGGAATTGTTGATCTTATCCGACTTCTGATTGGTATAGCAGGCGATCGGCACGTAGCTGTCGCGCGGGATGGACGTCAGCAGCACCGTCATGCTGCTCGGATTGACGGTCGCCAACATCAGCGCGTCGCTCCGGTCGTCGTCCACGCCGATGATCAGCACGGTGAACGGCTCCTTCGTCACATCCTTATCGCTGCCCTGCTCGGTATGAATCGTCAGCGTGCGGTTGAAGTTATGCACATCGCGCAGCCCCGCCAGCTCCGGCGCGATTTCCTCGTTTGTTTCAAACATTCCCTTATAGTTTTCCGGCAGGGCAGCCACGTCGATTTCCCTGTTCAGCAGCCCTTTTAAAAGCCGTGTATAATCGGAATATTCACGATATGTTACCTTTAACTTTAATTTTTCGATCTCGTTCTTCGGCATTTGATAGCCCTGCTGCGCCTGTTCGTCATTCAGAATCCCGAACACCTTGCCATTCAGATCCTGAGCACTCTGCAGCGCGGCATGCTCATCGTCCCCCAGCACGACAAAAGAAACGCCGACGGTTTCCTGCGACGATCCCTGATCCATCATCTTGTCCAGATTGACGTTCAGCCGGCCTTCGACATACACGCCAAACGCGCTGATCAAGCCGATCACGACCGCCGCCGTCATCGCGGTCTTCAACAGGCTGACGCTGCGCCGGCCAACGGCCAGCATCGCCAGGAAATTCAAAATCAGCGCCGCCGCCAGAACGATCAGATTCAGACGGATAAACAGCGTCCGGCTTAACGAGCTGAACTGCGTCAGCCCGAGCATCGCCAGCACCAGAAACAAATCGGCGGTCAGCACGAAAAAAGCCATGATCTGATTGATCAAGGTTAAATCACGCCGGACCTTCTTTTTCTTGTGCGGCTGGGTTTTACGTTTGTCCATGTCGGCAGTCCTCCAGAGGTTTAGCATTTGAACATCGCTGATTGCGATGCGTTTATCCGATTTACACTGGATTTATTTTAACATAGAGTCCTGCGCCCTGCAGAAGTTTCTGCGCTTTGTAAGAAATTTGAAAAACTCCCGGATCAGGATTTCCGGGAGTGAGGACGCGATGAATGGTTGACAGGATTGAATAATTTGGATATCTCGTTGATCAGAATCAAGCTTGCGGACAAACCGAACACGACAGCCCAGCAGGTCCAGTCCAGCGCTGCGGTTTTCAGAATCATCTGGAAGATCGGCAGATTCACCACCATCACCTGCAGCGCCACGCCGATCACAAACGTCGCTAACAACAGCTTATTGCGGAGAATCCCAACCTTGAAAATCGAGTGGTCCAGACTGCGCAGATTCAAGCTGTGGAACAGCTGCGCGATCGACAGGACCATGAACGTCATCGTATGTGCTGTACGGGGATCATAGTTTGAGCCGAATTTGAACGCGACTAACGAGATCGTGCCGATATACAGACCATTGAGCACCATGAACGCCCAGCCGCCGTTGGCGAACAGACTTTCCGTCGCCACGCGGGGTTTCTGATCCATGATATAGGGATCCTGCGGTTCGGCAGCCAGCGACAGCGCCGGGAATGCGTCGGTGACCAGGTTGATCCACAGAATCTGAATCGCCGAGAGCGGCGCCGGGGCGATCGGCATCAGCACGATTGCCAGAAACAGCGTCGTGATTTCCCCCAGATTGCAGGAAAGCAGATACAGCACAGCCTTCTGGATATTGAGATAAATGTTGCGGCCTTCCTCGACCGCGCTGATGATCGTCGCGAAATTATCGTCCGTCAGAATCAGATCGGACGTCTGCCGCGATACCTCCGTTCCGCTGCCCATCGCGATGCCGACGTCGGCCTGCTTCAATGAAGGCGCGTCGTTCACCCCGTCGCCGGTCATCGCCACGATCTTTTCATCCAACCGGTAGGCTTTCACAATCCGGACCTTATCCTGCGGCGTGGCGCGCGCGACAATCCGGATGCGCTGGCAGGCCTGAGCCAGCTGATCATCGCTCAGATCCTGCATCTGCACCGAGGTCAGCACCTGCGACAGCGATTGGGCGATACCTAACTGGCGGCCGATGGCCAGCGCGGTATCCGGATGATCGCCGGTGATCATCACGACGTCGATGCCCGCTTTATGCGCCAAGGCAATCGCTTCTTTGACACCTTCCTTCGGGGGATCGATCATCCCTGCCATTCCGATAAAACATAACCGGGTTTCAAACTGACTCTCGTCCAGCGAAGCGACCGTGCGCGTCGCCAGCACCAGCACGCGCAGCGCTTCCCCGGCCATCTGCGCGGCAGCTTCCTCAATCTGCCGCCGCATCGGCGTCGTCAGCTCCACCCGCCGGCCATCCTGCCACAAATGCGTACATAACGGCAGCACGCTTTCCAACGCGCCCTTGACATACACGATTTTTTCCAAACCGGTCTGATGCACAGTGCTCATCCGTTTGCGCCGGGAGTCAAACGGAATCTCGGCAACGCGCGGGAACTGCCGGATGATCTGCGCGGCATCGACGCCGTTATCCAGCGCCCAGCGCATCAGCGCTACCTCGGTCGGATCACCGATAACGCCCTCAGCGTCAAGCTTGGCGTTGCCGCATAAATAGAAGCCTTCCTTCAGCCGCCGTTCCGTCACTTTCTGCGATGCGGACTGGATTTTGCCATTCAGATAGTACGCGACAACCGTCATCCGGTTCTGCGTCAGCGTCCCGGTTTTATCCGTACAGATGACCGAGACCTGGCCGAGCGTTTCCACGGCGTGCAGCTTGCGCGCAATCGCGTGATGATCGCTCATTTTCTGAACACCCAGCGCCAGTGAAATCGTCACGACCGCCGGCAGTCCCTCAGGAATCGCCGCCACCGCCAGTGAAATCGACGTCAGCAGCATTTCAAACAGATCGCGTTTCTGAATGACGGCGATCACAAAAATTGCCGCGCAGATGATGACCGACAGCGCCCCCAGCACTTTTGACAACTCAGCCAAACGCCGCTGCAAGGGTGTCAGCAGCTTTTCCTCATGCTGCAAAAGCTTCGCGATCTTGCCGATCTCGCTGTCCATGCCCGTTGCCACGACCAACCCCGCGGCGTTGCCGTCCAAGACGATCGTCGAGGAAAACGCCATGTTTTTCTGATCCGCCAGCGGCAGCGTCTGATCTTTAGGGTAACGTGCCGAGGCATCCTTATCGACCGGCACCGATTCGCCAGTCAGACTGGATTCCTCCACTTTCAGATGTACGGTTTCAATTAAGCGCAGATCCGCCGGCACGAAGTTGCCGGCTTCCAGAAACACCAGATCACCCAAAACCAGCTCGGCCGCGTCGATCTGCTTCAGCTGTCCGTCACGCTTGACCACAGCTTTCATCGCGGTCATCTTTTCCAGCGCATGCAGCGCTTTTTCTGCCTTCCATTCCTGGAATACGCCGATCAGCGCGTTGATCGTAATCACCGTGACAATGATGACGGAATCCATCACCTCATGCAGAAAAATGGAGATCACGGCCCCGAGGATCAGAATCAGGATCATCGGATCGTTGAATTGTTCCGCGACTTTTTTCAGCAGTGATTCTTCTTTTTTCTTTTCCAGCTCGTTGCCGCCGAAGCGCTGCAGCCGGGCGGCCGCTTCTTTTTCACTCAGGCCCTCGTGGGCGTTAGTCAGTGTTGCTGCTTCCAGTTCCTGTATAGTTTGACGATAGGGCATAGCACTTCTCCTTTACCTATTCCCATCTATATCGCAAATCCCCTCGGATTAGAACGCGGCGCAGCGCCGGATCGTCCGCAAAACGTGCCAAAAAAAGCCGGATTCCTCCGGCTTTGGACTTTCTTTGACAAATGTTTATGAATTGCGGCGGCTGCCGCCCCATTCCACAACAGTCAATCCGGTTCTGGCTGGGGCCGGGTCTAACGTCTGCGGCTCCATTACAACCGCCTCGTCCAGACCTTCCGAGAGCATATAGACGCGGATCAGTGTATCCGGCTGCGGCTGGCATTGAAGCGGAACGAGCCGGGCATAATCGGCGCAGGGAAACGTGATCCGATTATAGTCGGATTGGGAGAGGATCGGCAGCCAGTAGGTAATGAAGTCGGCGCTCTCCCTTTCATTTAAGCCCAGAATCGCCAGCTTTTCCTCTAAGAAACTGACGGTATCCTCACGGGCTACGACAAATCCTTGATCAAAGTCGAAGTCATCCGGGATCTGCGCTTCGTAATAGAGATACGGATAGCGGCGATCCTGAATAATCAAACCCTCTGCCGTCACCGTGCCTGACCACCCCTGCCGATACTGCGGATAGCTGAGCGTCGGCGGCGTCCCCAAGGTCAGCGTGAAGTCGGTTTCCGTATCCTTATAAAGATAAATCACCGGTTTATCCGCACCGATTTCAGACTTTTCCGGTTCCCCTTCAAAGCAGGCCTGAATTTCTTTTAAATCACACAGGTTCATCAGCGCAGCCCGGTCAACGTCTGTCAGCGGAGCATCCCAGCCCTGAAAGTAAATCTGTTGATAGGAATTCGCTTCTTCATTCAGCATCGGCCAGAGCTGTTCCCACGTCAGCTTCTGCGCTTTGGCCGCTTCCCATTGCGCCGGAGTGAACGCATAGACGTCGGGAGTACAATACAAAAGCCAGTAGGGATGATCTGGATCTTCTGACTTCATCAGCGAATAAGTTCTTAACAGTGCATATTCCTCCATGATCCTTACCGGATCATATTCGCCATTATAAGCGTAATCGCAGTCATAGCGAAGCATCAGGTTCTCGATGTACGCTTTTTCCTGATCCCCCAGCTCCAGCTTTGTGTCTACAAAGCTGTAAAAGAGCTTCTTGCCATAGCGATATTGATTGTCAAGCAGCTCATCCTCCAGCGGGAGAATCCCCCGGCGCCGTTTCTGTTTTCTGCGAATCAAAATCATATTTTGTCACGCTCGCGGCGTCCTCGCTGGCAAACGTCACCGCCGCTACCGGATCGATATCCTTGCGATATTCCCCCGCAATGAAATAACAGCCCATTTCCTGCGGTCCCAGTGTGCGGTTGATCGGAATTTCGCGGATTCCGCCTCGGTTGCCTTTAAGATCCAGAGAAAGGATCTGAATTTCCTGATCGGTATGATTGGTGATCGCAACTTGATTTAAGGGTTGAGTAATATCGCGGCCTGTTTCATCCGCAGGTGAAAGTGTAATGGTAAACGCCGTCTCTGCCGAGATGACAGCCGGCGAAACGACGGGAGTCGGTTCTATCGGCGAAGAAGCTGGTACGCATCCGCCAAACAGGACAGCCAGCACGGCCACGATCCTGAGGCTTCGCTTTTTCCGCTGCATAATTTTCCCCCATTCCCACGTCTTGAATTCTTAGTCAGCCTGCGTTTATTGACATTGCCGAAGCAGTTCTTCCGCCTGACGGCGCTGTTTCGGATAGTAGAAATATTGATCCTCATGCAGGGAGTAGCCGTGCACCGCCAGCACTAAAAACCGCCGCGCCTGCCGTAAATCTGCTTCGGTCCCTTTCCCTTCCAAATAACATCGACCTAAGCGCAGGCAGACCTCCGGATAATCCATAAGCTCTCCCGTTTCCCGCAGATGCTGAAACAGCTTGCGGTAAAACTGAAACGCCCTGATTTCATCCTTTTTAACAAATTGACCACATTGGTAAGCGTCGGCAACCTTCATAATCGCTTCGGGATTTCCCAGCTTCGCCGCCTGCACAAAATAGCGGAATCCTTCGGCCGGATTCTTCGTCACGCCCCGCCCATAGGTATAACAATAACCCAAATTCGTCATCGCCTGACCGTTGCCCAGACTGGCGGATTCCAGATAATACCGCACAGCCGTCCTGAAGCCTTCCGGCGTTTCGCTTTGATACGCTTTTGCACCTTGATTCAATAATTCGTCGCTGCGTTCTTTTTGCATAATATAGTCCTCTTTATCTGCTTTAATCATACCGCAAAACAAGATGATGTTCATTTACAAATTGTTTATTATTCATATGAAATAAAGATGGAAACCTATTTTCGCAGCATTCCCATCTTTTTAACTTTTTGTGCTTTTTCCAGCCTTTGTTTACTGACCTTCTATATCTCACATTAAATTCCGTTTTTCTTACTCTGCGCTGAGTTCACGCAGCTGTTCCAGAAGCAGAACCCCGCAAAGCAGCACCGTCACCGAGGACAACGGACAACGCCGCTGACCGTCGATCGTCAGACAGGCATCCTTGTTGACACAGCAGTTGTCGATCACGATATCCGCCGTTTCAAACAAGCGCCGGCCGCTGGGATGATCGGACTTGATCACCGGCGACTGCTTCATGTTCGTGATCGCCGCAACTGTCGTTTTATTCGACCACAACAACCGCGCCAGCTCGACGTTCATCACACTTTTTCCGGTGTTGGACGGCATCAGGAATACGTCCTGGGGTTGAATTTTATATTTATCAATCAACATCTGGGCATAGTCGCGCTGCTTCTGCGTCCAGCCGCTCTGGACTGGATCGAATACCATCAATTCCTGTTCCAGAATCGGAACGACGTTATCCAGCGTCTTCTCCTGCGCCATCAAATCCTGAAGCATGTGCGAATGACCGCTGCCCATGACGATCAGCCGGCCTTGCTTCCGCTCCAGCTCCTCGGTGACTTTGGTTATCGAAGGCAGTTGGGTCTGTTCAAATTGTTCCAGAATTTCCAGCATGCTTTTATTCAGCTCATGCACAGCGCTGGCGGGATCGATCCCGGCCGCCGCCGCAAAACTGACGGCATTGACCGCCTGGGCGCCATAGACCTGCAGCATAGGCAGAAAACGTTCTTCTACGCTGAACAATCCCGGCGCTTCCGTCTGCCGGTCCGCCTGCAGCATCTGCCACTGAATCCCCAATCGCCGGCAGTGCTTTTCCATCGCGGCATACAGCGGCGTATCCTGACTGTGGAAGGACAAAACCAAATCATTCCGCTCTATTTTCCAGGCTTCGATCAGCACCCTGGCATATTCCGGACACCGGATTAACGAGGCATAGCGGCGATCGTAGGTCATCAGCTCACGGGGAAACAGACCGATGATTTCAGGATGTCCCTGCAGCCGGGCCGTCAGCTCTTCCGCAAACCAATGATCCTCGCCGATCCCATAGGCATACACCTTCCTGCCTTCCGCCAGCGCCTGCGCTAACTGTGTCCCGATCCGGACAAACTGATCCATCTGCGATTCTGTCCAGCCCAGCCAGACCTTCTGGAACAAACGGCACTCTTCTTTCAGCATATTCAACACCTCTTCTCTAATTATACGGACAACGACGCAAAAAGGAAGCCTTCGCTTCCTTAAAATTGAATGACTATTCGACGACGATCCGAACTTTGTCGCCTTCCGCCGAAACCACGTCGACCAGTTCGCCGACCTGACCGTCTTCAACCAGTTTCATGATCAAGTCAAGATCCACGCCTTTCAGATCCACGTCCATTCCGCTGAGCTTCATCTGTTTGGTGAAATCCAGACCTGCGCGGATTAGCGACACCGGCACATTGACGCGCACCCGATCGTTATTGGCCGACTCAACCTGAATCCGCAGCATTTTCGGATGGGAAGGCGCGCTGTAAATCAGCGGACGCACCTCCGATTCAGCCGGTTTGGACGTCTTCTCCGTGCGTTTTTCACTTTCTTCGATCGCGTCCAGCAGCCGCAGCCCTTCTTCCACGCTCAGCGTGCCATCTTTGACCATTTCCATAATTTTTTCTCGGGAGTTCATGTTGTTCCTCCTACTTTTTTAACAGCGCAATCGCTTCTTCGGCGCTGATCTCGCCCTGCTGCAGCCGTGAGAGCACATCGTCGGCACGGACGGCAGGTTCTGCTTCCTGTTTGACCGGAAAGCCCATCTTGGTAATGATCGTATCCAGCATTTTCTTCACAGTCGGATAGGAAATATTGAATTCCTTTTCCATTTCCTTGATGTTGCCCTGAACCCGGATAAAGGTCTCGACGAACTGCAGTTCATCTCGATTCAGATAACTGAAACGGGATAAGGCAAACTCGCCGGTAATCTCCGTATGACAGCGGGTACAGGTTAACCGTGTCGCAAGCAGCTGATTGCCGCAGACCGGACACGTTCCGAACACTTCATTTCGCATCGTGTTTCCTCCTTATCCTAAAATATCAATGAGCACCCGATTCGGGCCGGATTCCACCTCGACCAGCCGGAATGGCTCGCAGGCTTTCAATTCCCTGACCGACGTCTGCACCAGTTCCAGAATCGCGTCGCGGTTATCCAGCAGGAGCTGCACGCTTTCATCGCGCGACTGAGCCGGAACATACTGCGATCCCCACAGCACAACTTTCAAGATTGCCGCGGCGGCGCTCAGCGGAATTGCCGGAATCACGACATTTTGTTCAGGCGACTCCACAATGATTTTAATCTTTTTGGCCATCCTCGTGTCCTCCTGAGAACATTATAAATTATATTTGAATTATTTCAAGAACTTTTTAATATTTTTAATATATTTATTAATTATTTAAATATCATTAATTCAAAATTTTATGAATTCCGTTTCGAATTCGAATGTAGACATAGGCCGAATGCAGGTCGGAAAACGTCTTCATGTGGTGATAATAGGAAAACGCCGGATCGCTTAACATATCCAATACGATGTAGCGCCAGCTGACGCCGGTTTCCGCCTGAATCCAGGCAGCCGCGCCCCGTTCCGGTTTGATCTGCCAACTTCCGCATTGCAGACACTGCTCCTGAAGCTCAACCACCATCCCGTCAAGCTGCTCGCACGGATGTTGATCGTCAAGAAAATAACGCACAAAAGAACATGCCTGTTTCAGGCTGTTCCAGACTTCTCTTTCCGCTTCGCCAACCCGCGCAACGGCGATTAATACCGGCGGATGATCCTGCGCATAACGAATAAAACGTTTCCGGCAAAGCTGCGCGTCATAACTGTCGCCGAGAATATCAGAATCCAGGTAAACCAGATCCATGACTGGGACCTCCTTCCGCATTGCTTCTATTCTTATTTTACCACGATCAAGCGCTTTCAACCAGAACAAGAAAAAAGACGGAACCAAAGCTCCGTCTTCATTCACATTCATTTATTTGCGGGAGAGAAAGAAACTTGGGATACCGCTGTTGTCTTCCTCGTCTTCTTCCGTTTCCTTTTTGATTTCTTCCGTGATCTTATTCGCGACCTTGACCGACGGTTTCGCCTGGGAAGGCACCTTGATCTTCGGCAGATCAAAGCCGGTGGCGATGACTGTCACGATGATCGATTCGCCGATCTTCTCGTTAATCGCTACGCCGAAGATGATGTCGATGTCATTGCCGGCCGCTTCGCGGATGTATTCGACCGCGTCGTTCGCGTCGTAAATCGAAATGTTCGCGCCGCCGGTGACGTTGACGATCGCCTTCTTGGCGCCGTTGATCTGAGCTTCCAATAACGGCGACTGAATCGCTTTCTGCGCCGCTTCCTGAGCCTTGTTATCGCCTTGGGAAATACCGATGCCGATCAGCGCGCTGCCCTGACCTTCCATGACCGAGCGCACGTCCGCAAAGTCGAGGTTAATCATGGCAGGAACCGCGATCAGATCGGTGATCGTCTGCACGCCCTGACGCAAAACGTTATCCGCTTCTTTAAACGCTTCAACAAACGGAATCCGGCCGATGACCTGAAGCAGCTGGTTGTTGGAAACGATGATCAGAGAATCAATGAATTCGCTCAACTGACTTAAACCGGCTTCGGCCTGCGCCATCCGCCGCGGTCCTTCAAAGGAGAACGGCTTGGTGACGATGCCGACGGTCAGCGCGCCCATTTCCTTGGCGATCTTCGCAAACAGCGGAGAAGCGCCGGTGCCGGTGCCGCCGCCCATGCCGGCGGTGATAAAGACCATATCGGAACCCTGCATCGCTTCACGGATTTCTTCTTCATTTTCCAAGGCCGCCTTGCGTCCCATTTCCGGGTTCGCGCCGGCGCCTAAGCCGCGGGTCGTTTCCCGGCCCAGTATAATTTTGTTTTCTACCGGAGACTTGTTGAGATCCTGCATGTCGGTATTGGCGACATAGAATTCAACGCCCTGAACGCCTTCCTCGACCATGCGGTTCACGGCGTTGCAGCCGGCGCCGCCGATGCCGAAGACTTTAATTTTCGCAACCTGATTGTATTCTAAATCCATCTTCATTCATCCTCTCGTTTCCTATTTCTGTTTGGCTTCAAAAAGCATGTCTTTTAATCGTTTTGTAATCGAATCGTCAACGCTGGTTTTTTCTTTCTTCAACCCGCCGATCGTCACCGCTTTTTCAAACTGTGCGGCGTTCACGCCGACCTGATCGGTATTTAACAGCGGCTGCTGATCCTTGTAGGCATAGAACAATCCCAGACACCCGGTTAACGCACTGTCGCGCACACCCAGGGTTTCCGGATAATACACCTTCGCCGGCGCTCCCAGATGATCCTGGACATATTCCGCGATTTCCTGCAGCTCGCCGCCTTCGCCGACGATCACAATCTGCGTCTTGCCCGCTTTGAGGATCGGACGGCACATTTG
Organism: Holdemania sp. 1001302B_160321_E10; assembly: GCF_015552275.1. Classification (NCBI taxonomy): domain Bacteria; kingdom Bacillati; phylum Bacillota; class Erysipelotrichia; order Erysipelotrichales; family Erysipelotrichaceae; genus Holdemania; species Holdemania sp. 1001302B_160321_E10. Next base: position 53,305 of record NZ_JADNEM010000019.1, read on the forward strand.
TTCAATCTGTTCCATCCAGGATTCCAGCGGTTCCCGAATCGCTTCGCACAGTTCCTTTTCGGAAAGCGTGTACGTTTTTGTATTTTTTGACCAGATATAGATCGGCGTCTGCACCGGACGACGCTGATTCAATCGCGTGTTGTATTTGACCAAGCGGACGGCTTCCGCCAGCGGCAGTTCGTACCGTTCCACCAGCGCCTGGCTCCACTGATCGATTCCCTGTTCGATAATCTCACAGCTCGCCAGCTTGCCCTTGGACAACAGCGACAGAGTCGTCGTCTGTTCTTCCAGCCGGATTAAAATTAAATTCTGATCCATCGTCTGCTCGAACAACGCCGCTTCCTTCGCGATCGCAAAGCTGTCCAGACTGATATCCAGCACTTCCAGCCCCGCCTGTTCGACACAGCTGACATATTCAAACGCGATCTTACGGTTCGCGCATAACAAATCGACGTCCACCGTCAGCTCGTCGCACAGCTCGCCGATCGGCATCCGCCGCGTCGAGATCCCATTGCACGTATACCGCACGCACACCGCGCTGATCAGCGCCAGTCCGTTCTCAATTTTCGTTTTCATGGCGTTTTTAACCGCTTCCCGAACATCAAGAACGGTTACCCGGCGGTCAAAAGAAGAAACCGGCACCGTAATCTTCAGCGATTTGCGCATCATATCCCGCGAGGGAATGGATAACAAAACCCGTTCGATCCGTGCACCGATCATGCGGGAAGCGTTTTCCGCCGCCCTCCGGATCGCTTTGACAATTTCATTGGGTTCCGTCAGCTGATGAAACTGAACGCCTGCCACAGGAACCCGTTCGACTTTGATTATATTAAAGCGAGTATTGAAGAACTCGCCTACCAGCAATCTAACTTCGTGATCCGCTATCTCCAGCGCCGCGAAAATCTGCTTGTCCATGCCTTTTTCGACCCCCTGAGCTACACATATATACTATATCATAAAACACTATTCAACAAAAGAATTTTTCCAACAATTCGCTTTGCCTTCCACGCCGGATAAAAATGGTGTCAGCTTCCTGCGAACGCTGGCGATTTTGGCAGAAATCTGGCGGTTTTTCGTATTTCCAAGCCGCCGTTGTAAAAAAATCCTTTTTCTTTATCACCTTTTTCGGATAACGCCTTGCATTTTTTGGATGATCATGTTATAGTTTACAAGCGAAATTAAGACAGAAAGGGGGGTTACGGTTAATGTCTAGAGTATGTGCCGTATCCGGTAAAAAAGCCTTATCAGGAAATAAGCGTTCTCATTCCCTGCACGCATCCCGCCGCAAGTGGAACGTTAATTTACAAAAAGTTAAAGTGATGGTTGATGGTAAGCCACAGCGAATCCGTATTTCCGCCCGTGCTTTAAAAACACTGAAGGCTCAGCAGAAAAACGGTTAATTAAAAAGGAGTTCACGCTCCTTTTTTTCTTGGCTCAAGTTTCTCTCTGGCTGGTCTCTGTCAGGTTAAAGCCGGAAGACGCTGCTGCAAGCAGGCTAATTGTTTTAATCTCGGTATTTAGAAAAAAATTATTTAACAGGACCGCAGCCCAGGAAAATTGTTCTTTTTCCGATCGTCTGCGGTCTTTTTTTCCAGATACTGCCAGGCGTTTTTCACTCAACTTTTGCTTTATTTTAAGATTGTACGATTACTCCGGCTGGGCATCGTTTTCCGCTTCCCGGATCGGGATCGTGTACTCCCCTTCGCTTTGCCATAGGCCGTCGCAATGCAGCCAGTCCGGTCCTTTGCAGCGGACAAGCCAGAAACGATAGTGAAGCCGGTCTTCCGCGATCCCATCGTAAAGCAGCCACAGCGTCTGACCGCCGTCGCTTTCCAGCAGCGCCTGCTGCCCATCGGTGCTGAGCGAGGCTTCCTTTTGCGCAAAGGCTTCATCCAGCAGGATCTGCATTGCCTGTGCGGGGGAACGGCGGTTAATATACATATAGGTTGTATCATACATACCGCTGACAAAATAATGCGATAATTCCGCCTCCGTTGGAAACTCAGGTTCCAGCTCCACGGGCTCCAGTCCGCTCATTCCTTCCTCCAGGGAAGGCATCAGCGCTGCCAACACGGCGTTCTCCGCCCGCATCAAACGGAGCTTATAGGTCATCGTAAACGCTTCGCCGCTGGGTCCGGCGCCCTGGTTGCCTGGGGAAACCGCCCATCCGTTCGTTTTGACCTCCACGAGCTGATCGGCATCGGTCCCCGCCAGCACTTGTACAGAAGCCAGTTCCACGCGGATATCGACGCCGTTAACCCGATAGCCTTCATCCCGCTGGCGCAAAGCCAACAAACTCAGCCAGAGCGGATCGGTGCTGGCGGTGTCCAGCTTCATTGCGCCGTTGGGCAGCGGCTGCGATAACGTCGGATCCGCAAGGATCGTCTGACGCATCACTTCAACCAGCGGCGTTTCGTCTTCCTCCGGAAGGTCCGGGGTCTGAAATAAACCGGCATCCGGCAGGGGCGAGGTGCGGACAAAGTTCAGCGGCGCGGTCGGGTTCATCGCGACCGGACAGAGAATCAGCGAACCGTCGATGAACAGATCCTGTTCGTTCAGCGTCCCCTCCTCGCTTAACACCAGCGTCCACTGCGGCAGCCCGTCCCGGCACAACGCCAGCGCCAGCGTCCCAAACGGCACCGCGTCGCTATACGCATAATCTTCCTGAAGTGTTCCGTTTTCCAGATGAATTCCCGTACTGTCGGCTACGATTTTCCATCCGGCGGCGTTGGTTTCCATCAGCGACCATTCGCCTGTAATTGCCGCAGCCATGTTGTGATAGCTGATCGGATCGCCGCGGTCGCCGAACGTCGCGATCATCTGATGGACGCTCCGGTTTATCGTTTGATAGGTGATCGCACAGACATCCTCGGCCAGCCACTGCAGCTTCATTGCGCCTTCCACCGTGTAGGGAAACGTGTCTTTTTCACGTCGGTAAAGGCCATAACGGCTGCGGCAAAGCACGGTCTTCCCGGTTGTTTTATCCTGCTTGATCACGACCTGATGACGGCCGTCAGCCGAAAAGCTGATCGTCGTCGGCCGCTGCTGGATCGCCTGCTGCAGCTGCCAGCCAAACCCCACCATCAGCACCAGCGCGATGCCCAAGCCGCTTTTGCGCCAGCCGGGCGTGCGGATCAGAACACTGCCGGATAAGGTTAACGCCAGAACCAACATTAAATTTAACAGCGGTGAAATCCAGTCCGCAATGTATTCCCAGCCTCGGGCGCGGACGATCGTGTACGTCACAATCTGAAGCGCAAGAATTCCGGCCGCCACAATCAGGCATACGATGGCCGCCGCAGTCCAGCCATGGCGGCGCTGCCGGGTTTGCCGCGCCTGATCCAGCTCGACCAGTGAAGGCGATCCGGCTTGAAGCGTTTCCGTCTGCGCAGCGGCAGGGTCATCCTGAACGAGCTCGTCGACTGAAATTCCAAAGCAATTCGCTAACTGACGCAGTTTATCCAGACTGGGAACTGATTGTCCGGCCTCCCACTTTGATACCGCCTGCCGGGAAACCGCGCATTTTTGAGCCAGCTGTTCTTGTGTCCAGCCGGCCGCTTTGCGCCGCCGCTGAATATTTTCCGCTAATTTCACAATCGTCCACTCCTTCCGACAGAAACCAGTGTAGCACGATCAAAACGGCATTTCCAGTCCAGAAACCAACAAAAAAAAAAGGCAACCGACAGTTGCCCGGATCCTTCATCCTTCAGATTTATTCAAGATGAAAAAGCAGGGAGATCTGATCTTCCGAACGATCCGCATGCCCGCTTTCCCGCGCAATTATCACGCCGCCCTGCCGGAAGTAAAACGCCAGTGCGCGTTCGTTGTGCTCATTGCAGCGGCAGCCAAACACCGTGAATCCCGCCTGCTTTACCCGGCGTTCAATTTCCTGCCAGACCTGCCGTCCCAGCCAGCGATGTTGAAAATCGGATATCAAATAGAGGGCGTTGACGCTGATCGGCGGCCCGGTCCATCCCGGACGGGGGTTTCCCAGCACAAAATAACCAGCGTCCTCCCCTTCCTCGCGAAGCATCACAACCTGATTTGCCGGATCCGCGATCAACCGCCGGAATTTTTCCGCGTGCTGCGCTTCGTCAAACTCCAGAAATTTTTGCGCTGGATAAATTCCTGTATAGGTTTCCTGCCACACCCGGCGTTTCAGCTTTGCCAGCCGGTCCGCCAACCCGGCGGCGGCTTCGATCATGATCATGCGTCCATCTGCTCCCGGATTTGTTGCGCCAGTCTTTCCACGTCGATGCGGGCCGGATCCGTGCAGTCGACCGGGATCAGCGTGCCGATTGAAAAGCGCCGGTATCCGCGCTGCGCGATACTTTGTTCAAAAGCATCAAAGCTCAGCGTCTTCACTTTTGCCGGGGCTCCGACTTCCGGATACCGGTCGTTGACGACATGACCGCGGTGCCGGGTCGGCGATTGATCGCGCTTGACAAACCGCTCATAAACCGCCCGGGTTTCCCCATCAAACAGAATTGTGATCATCCGGCAGCCGGTCCGCTCCTGCAGCGCCTGCAAGCCCGGCCGGGAAACATCCTCAAAATTATTCTCCAGAATCACCGACTGCCCAGCCGCTAAACAACGCTCTGCCGCATAATAAAGAATTTCCATCGCTGCCAAACCCAGCTGGACCTTTTCCTGCCGGCTTTGAAAACCAATCCGGTCGAACAGCTTCTCTTTGATCTCATCCTTGGACAACATCGCGATCCCCAGCTTTTCGCTGAGCCGGAGCGCCGCCGTGGTTTTTCCGCTGGCCGGCATCCCGGCTATACAAATACAAGTTTTCATCGTCACGTTCAAAATCAAAGCTTTCCGGCCAAGGAAGACTTGATTTTTTACTCCTTTTTTTCATTATACCGCACCGGCGGCATTCCGCCAACGGACTCACGGTCTTGATTCCTGCGGTTAAGTCGGATCATCTTGACAAGCTGGAAAAGGATACCGCATCTTCAGCCCGCCTGCCCTTACAATCGCTTCAGCTTGCCCTTTTCAAAATAATAGATGTCTTCCTGCTTAAAGCCATAAAGCGAACCCGGCAGACAAAGATGGGGTTCAAAGGTAAACATTTTAACGTCCGACAATTTCATACCATTCCCTTTTTCAATGTAGATCCGATCTTGTTTATCCTGAACGATCGAATGGCCCAGATTTCCCAGATAGTCCAGGTTCACAAAGCCTTGCTTTGTGATTTCTTCATTCATGACAAAATATAACTCCTCAAACGTCATGGCTTCCGTTGCCGTCTCCGTCAAAACGTGATGCAAATGATCTTCCATGCGCAGTCCCCGCTTCCATTCCGGATGGCGGATCTCCTCCGGATGAACGACCACCTTCCCAGCTTCGATCACAAGCGTTCTTGCGTAATCGCCCCAGATCCGCTGACACTGCGGGCTCAGATCTACGGTCAGAAGATCATTTTCATGAATCCGCCGGTCCGCGGTTGTATAGTCTTTCCCGGAAATTGAAATTGTCGTTTCCTCCCCGGAAAAAACAAACGCCCCGACATCATAGTACCAAAATGAATCGGCCCCGTTTTCCAGCATAAACCGCTCGCATAAGCTTCTTACTTCCACTAACGACATCCCTGCCGATAAATTCTGCATCAGGTATTCCATCGTCGCCCGGCTTAAATTCTGCATCGTTAAAGAATCCACGCTGATCTCTCCTTTTAAAGACAAAGCCTTACTCCCCGTTGAGGAAATAAGGCTGTTCAGATAATTTTATTTCAAACATGCGTTTGTGCGGCTTTCCTTCGCTGAGAATTGGATTATTCGCCTTCGTCGCGGCTGCGGACGACAAGCAGCCGGCCCTGATCCAGCGTCAGTACCGCTTCGTCCGCCGCGATTTCATTCGAGATGCCGATCGTGTCGCCGCGCTCCATCACATAATGATCGAGCGGATATAGAAACCCTTCCAACGTCAGCACCGCCGGCTCCACCGCGAAAAAGGAAATGAAGCGGCGGGCATCGGGATGAAACACATGCCGGCCCGGATCCAGACAGAACAATTCGTTGTTTTTCTCCCGCAGGATGACCGGCAGCTTCTGATGCATGACCAGAAGCAGATTAGCCAGCTGATGATCCTGTCTTCCGCCGACCCCGCCGATCAGAACCATCGAGTTATAGCCTTGCCCGGTAGCCCAGCGCAGCGCCGACAGCGCGTCAGTTTCGTCCTTCATCGCCGGCAGCACCTGCATCTGATCGGCATATTGCCGGATCAGTTCCTTTTGCGGCGGAGTGACCGAGTCAAAATCGCCGATCGCCATTACCATTCGCCGGTGTGCTTGAGCGCAGATCAGCGCCCCGCGGTCCGCGCCGATCAGATCCCCTTCAGCCAGCGTACAGTCCTGCGCCAGCCCCAGCACGATCGTGCACGGCTTTAACATAACGAATCAACGGCTTCCACAATGTTGTTTTTAAAGATATAGCTGCCGGCAACCAGCACATCTGCACCGGCCTCGCGGCACAGCTTCCCGGTTTCGGCGTTGATCCCGCCGTCGACCTCGATCCGCAGATCAGCGCCGGCCGCCTGCGCCCACTGGCGCAGCACGGTAATTTTATCCAATGCCGACGGATCAAACTGCTGCCCGCCGAAGCCCGGTTCCACCGACATCACCAACACCAGATCGAAATCCTGCCACAACGCTTCCAGCACGGACACCGGCGTTTGCGGCTTGATCGAAATGCCCGGCTTCACGCCTAGCGCACGCAGCTCTTTGGCCAGCGCGCGGCAGTCCTGGGCATCGTTCATCGCTTCGTAGTGAAACGTGATCCACTGCGCTCCCGCCTGGGCAAAGACCGGCGCGTACTTCCGCGGATCGCTGATCATCAGATGCACGTCCAGCTGGCGGTCGGTCAGCTTGCGGAACGCCTTGAGAATGTCCGGGCCGAACGTCAGGTTCGGCACAAAATGGCCGTCCATCACATCATAATGCAGCCACTGGGCGCGGGAAGCGTTGACCGCGTCCATCTGGGAATTCAGCTGGGAAAAATCCAGCGATAAAATCGAGGGGGATATGATCGTCATCAATATTTCTCCTTTCGGCCCTGCACCAGGGTCAGACAATCCAAATAGTCCGCATAGCGGATCCGGGAGACCTGCCGGTCTTCTACGGCCTGCTTGATCGCGCAGCCCGGTTCGTTTTGATGAATGCAGTCGCGAAACCGGCACCGGCCTAAATACGGCGCGAAGTCCGGGACGCTCTGCGCCAGCTCGGTCGGCGTCATGCGGCTGAAATCCAGCGAGGAAAAGCCCGGCGTATCGGCCACCCAGCCGCCGGCCACCTCGTGCAGCTCGACATGCCGGGTCGTATGCTTGCCGCGGCCCAGCGCTTTGGAAATCTCCTGAGTCTGCAGCTGAAACTCAGGGTTCAGCTTATTCAATAAGGAAGACTTGCCGACACCGCTCTGGCCGGTCAGCACCGTCACCTTGCCCCGCAGCACCCCGGCCAGATTTTCATCAAGCTCTTCCCGTCCGCTCAGCACAACTTCATATCCGCTCTGGCGGTAATCCTCAATCCAGCCGTGAACCGGGTCGTCCGGCTGAACTAAATCCATCTTGGTGATGCACAGCACCGGCTTGATCGAAGCGTTGACGATCAGAAACAGAATCCGGTCGACGAGCGTGCAGGAAAAATCCGGATCCTTTGCGGACATGACGATCAGCGCCTGATCGACATTGGCAACCGGCGGACGGATCAGGGAGTTCATCCGCGGAAGAATCCGCTCGATTCCGGTCTGATCGCCGAAATCCGTATATTCGACCCAATCGCCCACGCGCGGTTTGTCCTGCCGCCGGACCTTGCCCATCGCCACGCACGCCACGCGGCGGCCTTCCTCGTCCGCAACCAGATACTGGTTGGAAATAATTCTGATTATTCTTCCGATCATAGCGCTCCTTTTCTAATCGTTCCGATGGATGCTTTAATAATAATATAAGGTAATATAGCTGTCTTCATTTTGTTCGTACAGCGTGCCGAAACCCGGCGAACAGTTGATCACGACGCCCCGCGGCAGATTCGCGGCTTCTTCCTCGCTCATGCCGCTGGTATCCAGCACGGAAAGCATGACTTCCCCACCCTGGCTTTCCAACAGCGACTGGGCCTCAAAGACGTCCATGCCTTTGATCGACCAGTCGATCTGGAAGGTCGGATACGCGGCGATCACAAACCGGATCGTATTGGTTTTCTGCGGATCGATCCTGGTCTGCGGATCGAGCAGTTCCTGTCGCAGGATCGTGCCCGGCGCGCTGTCGCTGGCTTCCTGGCTTGTCTGAATGCGAATATTGGAACCCTCCAGCTTTTCGCGAGCCTCGCTGATCTTCATTCCGACGTAATTTTCAACGACGACATAGCGGCCCAGCGATACCTTGATCTTCACCAGACTGCCGTTCGTCAGTGCCGTGCCCGCGGCCGGATCGCTTTCATAGATCCGGTCTTTCTCCACGTCGTCGGTTAACGCGTAGCTGATCTCAGCGCGGTTCAGCTCCAGCCCGGCGTCGCTGAGCGTGGAGGCCGCCTGCTCGACCGTCAGGTTGATCAACGGCGGCACTTCGACCAGCTGGCTTTTGCCGCCCCAGTTGCCGGTCAGCGCGAGGATAAAGACCACCGCTGCGATTGACAGAACGACTAACCCGGTGATCAGCAAGCCCACCCAGGCGTTGCTTTTCTTCTTCCGTTTCTTTTTCTTTTTGTTCGGCTTGGCCGAGGGATGTGAGGAACCGCTCTCCTTGCGCCGGGTCGTGTCGATGGCGATCGTCTTGTTGCCCTCGCTCGGCGTTTTGAACACGACGCGCGGCTCGTCAGCGCGCTGCGGGGACAGGCAGGTCGTTAAATCCTGAAGCATGACCTCACAGCTGGGATAGCGGAAATTCTTATTTTTCGCGGTCGCCCGCAGGATCACGTTTTCAACGGCCTGGGGCAACTGCGGATTGAGCTTGCGGATCGAGGGGATTTCCTCGTGCATGTGCTTCATCGCGATCTGTACGGCCTGTTCGCCATGGAACGGCACCTCGCCGGAAAGCAGCTCGTAGAACACGATGCCCAAGGAATAAATATCGCTCTGGCGCGTTGCGGCTTCCCCGCGCGCCACCTCCGGGGCGAGATAATGAACCGACCCCATGACCGAATCCGACTGCGTCAGCTGCAGTGCGTCCTGCGCCAGCGCGATGCCGAAGTCGACGACCTTGAGCGTGCCGTCGTCTTTGATCAGCACGTTCTGCGGCTTGATATCGCGGTGAATGATATTGCAGCGGTGCGCTTCGGCAACCGCGCTGACCAACTGCTTCATAATCGCCACGGCTTCTTCCTTACACAAGGCGCCGCGCTGGGCGATCAACTGTTTCAGATCCTTGCCGCGGACGTATTCCATCACGATGTAATGGTAGCCGTTTTCCTCGCCGACGTCATATATGTCGACGATGTTGGGATGCGAAAGCGCCGTGGAGGCGTTGGCTTCCCGCTGAAACCGCAGCAGCGCGACGGGATCGTTGCTTAATTCCCCGCGCAGCACCTTTACCGCGACCTCCCGGTTGAGCAGCGTGTCGACAGCGACATAGACGTCCGCCATTCCACCCTGGCCGATGTGCTTGACGACCATATAGCGCTTGGCAATCATTTTGTTCATCGCTTATCCCCCGCTTCCTTCTGGATCAGGATGATCGTGATGTTGTCATAGCCGCCCTGCAGCAGCGCCAGATTCATCAGCTGCTTGCTTTTGGCCTGCAGCGTCTGGCGGCTGTCGAGCATGACCTTGGCGATCACACTGTCGGGCACATAGCCGTGCAGTCCGTCGGAGCATAATAAAAACGTATCCGCCGGATCGTCAATCCGCGTCAGATCGATGCGGATGTTGGACCAGATGCCCAGGGCGTTGGTCAGCATATTCCGCTTCGGATGATTCATCATTTCTTCCTCGCTCAGCTCGCCATGATTGACCATGTCCTGAACCAGCGTGTGATCCTGCGTCAGGCAGCGGAAGCTGCCGTCCTGAAACGAAGCGTAGGCGCGGCTGTCGCCGACGTTGATCACGTAGCTGCCCTGCGGGATCAGCAGCACCCCGACCAGAGTTGTGCCCATTCCCTGATATTCCCGGCGGGTTGTCGAAAGCGTGAACACGGTGTCGTTAGCCTTGCGGATCTGATAGCGCAGCCAGGTCAGAGCTTCCTCCTCGTCCTTAAAGCCTTTGTTCGCGCTGAACACCTCGCTGAAATACTGGATCGCGGTCTGGGACGCCACGTCGCCGGAATTGCCCCCGCCGATGCCGTCGCAGACCAAAGCGAAAACATCGCCTACCTCATTGGAGGCGATGACATAGCTGTCCTGATTGTTCGCACGGACCAAGCCGGTATCGGTAGCGCCGAAGCACTTCATTGCCCGCGCATCCTTTCATGTTTGGCGCGCAGCTGCCCGCACGCGGCGTCGATGTCGTTGCCGTGCTCCTGGCGCAGCGTCGCTTTCACGCCCTGCTTCATCAGCACGTCGTAAAAGCGCATTGCGGATTTGTAATCTGTACTCTTATAGCCGTTTTCATCGACTTGATTGTAGGGAATCAGATTGACGTAAGCGTTCATGCCGCGGATCAGGGCGGCCAGCTTCACCGCCATCTCGTTGGTGTCGTTGACGCCTTGAAGCAGGATGTATTCAAACGTCAGGCGGCGGTTGTTCTCCACCGAATAGCGGCGCAGACAGGCCATGAGCGGGCCTAACGGATAAGCCTTGTTGACCGGCATGATCCGGCTGCGCAGCTCATCGGTTGGGGCGTGCAGCGAAATCGCCAGGTTGTACTGCTTATGCTCGGCCGCAAACCGGTCGATACCCGGAATCAGCCCGCTGGTCGAAATCGTGATGTGGCGGGCGCCGATCGCCAGGCCCTTGTCATGGTTGATCGTGTTGCAGAAATTCAGCACGTTGTCATAATTGTCAAACGGTTCGCCCGTGCCCATGACGACGACATGCGAAATCCGGTCTTCTTCCTTGTCCAGCTCCAGCTGCACAGTCATGACCTGCGCGACCATTTCGCCGCTGGTCAGATCCCGCTGTTTTTTCAGCAGACCGCTGGCGCAGAACGTGCAGCCCATGTTGCAGCCGATCTGCGAGGTTACGCATAAGGAGCGGCCGTAATTATAGGTCATCAAGACGCACTCGACCAACGCCCCGTCGCCCAGCTCAAACAAAAACTTGACTGTGCCGTCGCGCGACACCTGCTTCTCAACAAGCTGGATCGGATTGATGCAGAACTGTTCCTTCAGCGCCGCGATCATCTCCTTGCTTAAATCGGTCATCTGATCGAAGGACGTCGCATGCTTGCGGTACAGCCATTGAAAAATCTGATCGGCCCGGTATTTTTTCCATCCCCGGCTGAGGACGAGTTCCTCAAGTCCGGAATAACTGTAATCATAAATTGTTTTCATTTTATCACCGTCCTTTATTCTATCATATTTTTAATCGCGGCGGGTCATTTTCGCGATATAAAAGCCATCCTGCGCGCCTTCGTCCGGGAAGATCGTTTGTTCCGCCAGCAGCTTAAATTCCGGATGCTGAAGCAAAAACGCGGCGACCTGCTTGTCGTTTTCCTTGCGGTTGAGCGTACAGGTGCTGTAAACCAGCGTCCCGCCCGGTTTGCACAGCGGCGCGCAATGAGCCAGGATCGCAGCCTGCAGTGCGACGATCTCGTCCAGCGAGGCGGGCGTCAGCCGCAGCAGAATTTCCGGCTTATGCCGCAATACGCCCAATCCGCTGCACGGCACGTCCAGCAGCACGCGGTCAAACTGCCGCCCGGTCAGCTGCTGGTCCGCCTGCGCGGCATCGAGCGTCCGGGTCTGAATGATCGTCGCACCGCAGCGCTGCGCCGCTTCCTCGACTAACGCCAGCCGATGGGCATGCAGATCGCAGGCCAGAATTGTGCCTTCGTTGTTCATCATCGCCGCCAGCTGCGTCGTCTTGGTGCCCGGCGCGCTGCAGGCGTCAAAAACCGTGTCGTGCGGTTTGGGATCGAGCATCAGCGCGACTTGTTGGCTGGAACGGTCCTGAATGACGATTTTTCCTTCCTTCAGCCAGGGATCGCTGACCGGATTGCCCGCGGTGCGGATCGTCCAGCCGTTGGGCTCCAGCGCCCAGTCCGGCCGCTGCGCCAGCGCTTCCCGGCTTAATTTCAGCGGATTGATCCGCACGCTGACCGCCGCTTCTTCCAAGTCTGCCAGCGCGATCCGGCGCATTTTTTCTTCGCCATAGTGGGCCTTCCACAGCTGCAGCAGCCACTGCGGATGACTGGTCACTAACGCCAAATCCGCGATGGATTCCGGCTTAGGCAGCGGTTTGGGTCCGCGCCGCAGCAGCTGGCGCAAAACGGCGTTGACCAGACCTTTTTTGCTTCGCGGACACAGCTCGACCGCGTCGTTGACGATGGCGTACTCAGCGCCTTTATCGAGATAAAAAAGCTGGTACACGCTCATGTCGAGCAAGACCGCGACGCTGGGTTCGGGCACGTTGCGCACTAAATCCCGCCATTGCCAGCGCAGCGGTTCACGATGGCGCAGCACGCCGTAGATCACGGCGGTCACCCAGCGTTTTTCTTCCTCACTGAGCGTCTGGCCGTGCTGGCGCAGCCACAGATTGGCATACTGGCCTTCGTTGAGGATCGCGTTCAGCCCCTGCCACGCTCTTTTTCTTGTTGTGTTCATCAGCCTGCTCCTTTGCTTGTTTATGCTTGATCTTCCTGCGAAACCGCCGGCTGAGACAGAGCGGGCGGTTCTCTAAAGAGGAAACGGAATGAATGAAATCCGCTACTCGAGAATCAGCGGATTGACGTCGATGCTTAAATGGGCCTGAGAGCGCTGCCTGCGGTATTCCTGGAGAACCTGCGCCAGCGCGGTCTTCATCTGATCCAGATCCTTGCCTTTCAGCACCAGACGGCTGCGGTAGCGATCCTGCAGCTTAAACAGATCGCTCGGCCCCAGCACCTTAAACAGACTGGATTGCCGCAGCGCCTGCGCCACGACCTGCGCCGATTGCTTCGGACGGTCCGGCCGGATGTCGGAAAAGGTCAGCGCGATCAGGTAGGTATACGGCGGATAGCCGCCTAAATGCCGGTACTGCATCTCCTGATAGAAAAAGCTTTGATAATCCTGCCGGCTGCCGGCGACAACCGCGAAATGGTTCGGGTCAAACGCCTGGATGACAACCTCCCCGGGCGTCTGGGAACGGCCGCTGCGCCCGGCCGCCTGCATGATCAAATCGAACGTCATCTCCACGCTGCGAAAGTCCGGCCGGGCCGTACCGGCGTCGGCGTTAAGGATACCGACCAGCGTGACCTGCGGAAAGTCCAGACCCTTGGCGATCATCTGCGTGCCGACCAGGATATCCGCTTCATGCCGGCCGAATTGTTCAAGCAGCTTCTGATGCGCTTCCTTGCGCGATGTCGTATCGGCGTCCATGCGCAGCACACGGGCCTGCGGAAACAGCCGCGTGACTTCTTCCTCCAGCTTCTGCGTGCCGTAGCCCGGCGCCGCAAACGTCCGCGATCCGCATTTCGGACAGACCGTAACCAGCGGGAACTCCGAGCCGCACAGATGACACTTCATCTTCTGAATTGATTTATGATAGGAAAGGGCCACGTCGCAATGCGGGCACTGCAGGGTTTCGCCGCACTGGCCGCATTTGATCAGCGGACTGTATCCACGCCGGTTCAATAACAGGATCGCCTGCTCGCCACGCTTGATCCGGTCCGCAATTTTCTGGCGCAGCACGTCGCTCAGGATTCCCGACTGCGCGCGGTTCTGGTTCTTCATATTGACCACTGTGCAGACTGGCAGCTGACGGTTGACCCGTTCTTTCAGCTCAGCCAGACCGTACACCCCTTTTAGCGCCCGGGCGTAGGATTCCAGCGACGGCGTCGCGCTGCCCAGGATCACCTTGCATCCGAAATGACGTGCGCGGTGAATGGCGATATCGCGGCAATGGTACTGCGGCAGGGAATCCTGCTTATAGCTGGAATCGTGCTCCTCGTCCAAAATGATCAGGCCGAGATGGTCAAATGGCATAAACACCGCCGAGCGGGTACCGACGACAATCGAAGCCTGCTTTTCAAATACCCGGCAGTATTGTTCGTATTTCTGTTGATTGTTCAGCGCGGAGTGATAAATCGCCACATCGTTCTGGAAACGGCCTTTGACGCGCGCTACCATCTGCGGGGTCAGCGAGATTTCCGGCACTAGAATTAACACCTGTTTGCCCGCGTCGAGCACCTGACGAGCCAGATGCAGATAGACCTCCGTCTTTCCGCTGCCAGTCACCCCATGAAGCAGGATCACGTCTTGAATGCTCGTTTGAATTTCCTGCACGACCCGCTTCTGATCCGCGTTCAGCGGCAGAAAGGCTTCCGCCTGACCGGCCTGTTCTTCCCGCGCTTTTACCGTCCGGCTGTCCAGCCGGACGCAGCCCAGCTTTTCCAGCGTGCGGGTGATCGCCGGCGACTGTTTGCGCCATTGCGCCAAAACTGTCGGGCCTTCCGTCCGCAGCCAGCCCAGCACTTCCTTCTGCCGGGGCGTTAAGAGCGGATGCTCACCCACGTACACGGCAATCTGTTCCATTTTAATTTTCTGATTCGAACTTTTCGGCTTGAGCTTGCTCGGCAGCATCGCCTGAAAACAGGAAATCACCGGGGAAAGCGTATCCTCCGCCATCCATTTAGCCAGCTCAAACAATTCCGGCGTGATCAGCGCGTTCTCATCGAGCACGGACAAAAGCGGCTTCAAAGGACGCCCGTTGACCTGAGTCTCCGGCTGACCGTCGTCCACCTCCGTCACCGCATCGACAAACCCGACGATCTGACGGCCGTTGAAATCGACACTCACCCGCTTGCCCTTTTCAGCCGGCAGCTGCAGCGCGTCATAAGAAAACACCTGATCGAGCTGTAAAACCGGATGTTCAATCCAAACTTTCGCGATCCGCATGCGCTCTCACCTCCGAATTCTGTCCTTTATCATATCATAATTTAAGCGCCGCGAAAACGGAAGTTCGGAAAAAGCCGGCAGAGTTTGGCGGACAATAAAAAGAATCCAGCGCGCCGGTTTAACGGCTGGCATTCGTTTCCCGCTGGCGAAGTTTCCGGCAGGTGCGGTAGAATTTCTGATACGACATTCCGCTTTGGGCAATCAGCTCCTTGGATGGCCGGCTTTTCTGCCGCCATTGTTGATACAGCGGCATGAACTCCGGCGGCACCGCCAGCTGCGGACGGCCTAAATGCACGCCCTTTTCCTTGGCGATCCGGATGCCCTCAGCCTGGCGCTGACGGATCATCTTGCGCTCGTTCTCCGCGACAAATGAAAGCAGTTCCAGCACGAGATTGCAGATCAGCGTGCCGACCAGATCCTGATCGACGCTGGTGTCCAGAATCGGCATATCCAGAATTTTGATATGGACCTTGCGGGTACGTGTAATCCATTTCCATTCCTCCAGAATTTCTTCATAATTGCGGCCTAACCGATCCAGGCTCTGAACGACGATCAGATCCCCGGGTTTGACTTTACGGCGTGTCAGCTTCTGATAACCGGGACGGTTAAAATCCTTTCCGCTGAGCTTATCCATATAAATCCGCCGCGGCGCGACGCCATAGGCGATCAGCTCCTTCCTCTGACGCTCGATATTCTGATCCTTTGATGAAACGCGGATATATCCGTAAACGGTCTGTGACATAACTTCCTCCTCCATGCATTCATTACATCATAGACGCAGAAAAAAGGGAGATGGTAAACTTTTTCTCCCTTTGATCAACCGCTCTGTTTTAAAAAGGTGTACCTTTCTGACACATTGGAAACAAGCTGTAAAAATTACCAAAATAGGTTTTGACAGGAAACGTTCTACCTATTAAAATAAAGAATAGAGTGATTTGCTGGGTGTTTTATTAAAGTACACTTTACTGAAACGATAAAGGAGTGAGAAGGATTATGGCACTAATTGATCAGATCGCAGACCAGTGCGGTTTATTCATTTCTGATTTAAAGGCGCAGGATAATTACTCCGTTATTGCCGAGGTCCTGACGCAGATTGACCCGGATTCTTTCCCGGTTACGGACTGGAATCATTTTATAACGTATTTATTTGAAAAAGATGTTGCGTTCACTACCGCCAAGCAGGCCCGGCAGACATGCCTGGAACAATTAGATCAGAAATGAGAAGCGAAAGCTTCTTTTTTTATCAAATAAAAAACCGGAGCGTTCACCCCGGTTTTCATCGTTGTTTCTCATTTTAAGAATCTTGTTTACAAGGCTCCCTGCTCCGTGATGATCATATCCAGCGGAACATCGAAAGCCTCCGGCTCAAAATCAGCCACGCGCTGCATTGTGTAAGCCAGTCCGACCTTCAAGCCGGGAAAGGTATCCAGCACCGAGTCATAATACCCTTTGCCGTAACCGATCCGGTTCTTGCGCCAATCGAATCCGACGACCGGGACGATCATCAGCTCCAGCTCGGACAACGCCGCTTTGCGGGAGGGCTGCGCCACCGGTTCCAACAGCTCGAAGCGGGAAGGAATGCAATCCTCCAACCCTTCGATCCAATAGAAATCCAGCGTGTTCCGCCCTTCGCGCACAACGCACTTGGGAACGGCTATCTGTTTACCCTGATCGAGCAGATGCTGCAGGATCCGGCGGGTATCCGCTTCATCATTAATCGAAATATACATTCCGATCTTCTGATATGGCTCCTGCACCTTCATGAGCTGCGACCGGATATTTTCATCAAACTGCGCTTTAAGCAGCGGCGGCAGCTCGTGCCGCTTCATCTGCGCCAGCTTCCGCAGTGCTTTTTTATCCAACGCTGCCCTCCATATCCAGCTTCAGCAGCTGGTTCAGCTCGACCGCGTATTCCATCGGCAGCTCGCGGGTAAATGGCTCCAGAAAGCCCATGATAATCATTTCTGTCGCCTGCGATTTCGTTAATCCGCGCGACATCAGATAGAACAGCTGTTCCTCGGAAATCTTCGAGACTGTCGCTTCATGCTCGATCGTCGAAGTCCGCGAGGATGACACGTTCGTCGGAATCGTGTCGCTGCGGGACTGCTCGTCCAGAATCAGCGTATCGCATTCCACCTTCGAACGGGCGTATTCCGCTTTCGGCCCATGCTGGACCAGACCGCGGTAATTGACCTCGCCGCCCAGCCGGGAAACCGACTTGGAGATGATCGTACTGGAAGTATGCGGCGCCAGATGAATCATCTTGGCTCCGGCGTCCTGAACCTGATGACGGGATGCCACGGCGATCGAAATGCACATGCCGCGGGCATATTCGCCGACTAACAGACAGGCCGGATATTTCATATTCGTCTGCGACCCGATATTGCCGTCGATCCACTCCATCGCCCCGTGCGCATCGACCTTGGCGCGCTTGGTAACGAGGTTGATGATGTTGTCCGACCAGTTCTGAACGGTCGAATACCGGCACTTGCCGCCTTCCTTGATGATGATCTCAACCACCGCGGCATGCAGCGAGTCCTTGGAATACGTCGGCGCCGTACAACCTTCGACGTAATGCACGTCGGCACCCTCATCGACGATGATCAGCGTCCGTTCAAACTGGCCCATCTGTTCCGAATTGATGCGGAAATAGGACTGCAGCGGTTTTTCCAGCTTTACCCCTTTCGGGACATAGATGAACGAACCGCCCGACCACACGGCGCTGTTGAGCGCAGCGAACTTGTTGTCGGTATACGGCACAACCGTCGCGAAGTATTCCTTCACCAGTTCCGGAACCTGCTGCAGTGCGGAGTCGGTATCCAGAAAAATGACGCCCTTCTCCTCGACTTCCTTCAGCATGTTGTGATAAACCGTTTCCGATTCATACTGGGTGTTGACACCGGCTAAGAACTTCTGTTCCGCCTCCGGAATCCCCAGCCGGTCAAAGGTGTCCTTGATCGTCTCCGGCACCTCGTCCCAATCCGTTTCCTTCTTGTTGCTCGGACGGATATAGTAGGTGTAATCGTCAAAATTCAACGTGCTTAAGTCAGGACCCCAATCCTGGATCGGCATCTTGACGAACGCATCATAGGCTTTCAGACGGAAATCCAGCATCCACTGCGGTTCCTTTTTGATCGTCGAGATCTCGATCACCGTTTCCCGGGTCAGGCCCTTTTTTGTTTTGAAGACGCTGACGTCCTCGTCGTGAAAGCCGTATTGGTAATCGTCCTGCGTTTTCAGGACTGTTTCTTGTTCGCGGCTCATTGATTTTTCTCCCATTCTTCGATCATTTCCTTCATCGCTTTCCAACCGATCGTCGCGCATTTAATCCGGTTGGCCTGCTTGCTGACATTCTTGAAGGCAACCGCCTCCTGCAGCCGTTCCGGATCATATGGCTGTTCCTCGATCATCGCGAAATACTCGTCGATGATCGCCTTGGCTTCGGCAACGCTTTTGTCTTTCAACAGCTCCGTCATGATCGAGGTCGACGACGTTGAGATCGTGCAGGCGACCCCGTCGAAGCGCACGTCTTCGATGCTGCCCGCAGGGTTGATTTTGGATTGAACCGTAATATCGTCGATGCAGGATTCCGAAGCCATATGCACCTGATGGTAGCCCGCGTCGTCCGTCAGCTTATGATTGTGCGGATATTGATAGTGATCCATGATGATCTCGCGCAAGACCATCGGATCCTCCAGCAAACTGGACATAAACTTCCTCCTTTCAATCAGAAGAACAGTCCGACGCAGTTTTCCAGCGTAATTTCACTGCACGCCTGGACAAACCGGTCGACGTCCTCCTTCGTGTTATAGAAATACAAACTGGCACGGATCGTTTCCGAGGTCTTCAGCACATTGAGCAGAATTTTAGCGCAATGATTGCCGGAGCGCACAGCGATCCCCTTGGAATTCAGATATCCGGCCGCATCCTGAGCGAACACATCCTTCACGTTGAAGGCGATGATGCCGGTCGGTGAGGTCGGATTATACAGAATCAGGTTATCCAGTTTTTTCAGTTTTTCAATCGCATAGGCCTTGAGCTCATGCTCGTAGGCTTCAATCTTGTCCATGCCGATGTTTTCGAGATAGCGGACGGCCTGCTGCAGGCCGAGCACCCCTTCGATATTCGGCGTCCCGGCTTCAAATTTATACGGCGCGTCCTTTAACAGGATGTTGCCGCACATGTCAAAGCGGGCGTTGCTGCCGCCCCCGAGCATGAACGGATCGGTTTTCTGCAGCAGCTCAAATTTGCCATACAGCACGCCGATGCCGGTCGGACCGCACATTTTATGCGCGCTGAACGCCAGGAAATCTACGTCCCAGGCTTTCACATCCGTCGGCGTGTGCGGCACGGACTGCGCCCCGTCGCAGACGACGATCGCTCCGTGTTCATGGGCAATCCGCGTCATTTCCTCGATCGGTGCGACATAGCCCAGCACATTGGTGATATCCGCGACAGCGACGATCTTCACCTGCTCATGCATCGCCTTGCGGAAGTTCTCCAGCGTCAGCCGGCCATCCTCCGTCAGGGGAATGTATTCAAGCTTCGCGCCGGTTTCCTCCACAACTTTAAACCACGGCAGGATGTTGGACGCGTGTTCCGCCTCCGTCGACAGAATCACGTCGCCCGGCTTTAAATACTTCCGTCCGTAGCCATACGCCACCAGATTCAGCGACGCGCTGGCCCCGGCCGTAAAGACGATTTCCTTCGGCTGGGCATGGATAAACCGCGCCACGTCTTCGCGGGTTTTCTCATAGGCTTCCGATACCTGATAGGAAATTTCATAATCACCGCGGTGAACGTTGGTTGTCTGCTCGGTGTAATAGCGCACGACGGCGTCGATCACGCACTGCGGCTTGAACGTCGTCGCGGCGTTGTCCAGATAAACTAACGGATGCGACTGCATCGTGCGGTTGTGAAGCATTGGAAAATCCTGTCTTATTTTGAGGACGTCAAACATACTTCATTCACCTTCGTTTCAATTTCCTGAGCCAGGGCTTCCTGAAGCTTTGGATCGTCGCTGATCCGGGCGATTGGCAGCAGATAGCCGATCGTGACCAGGCGGATCGCTTCGTCTTCGCTCAAGCCGCGGCTCTGTAAATAATACATCTGGTTTTCATCCATTTGTCCGATCGTCGTCGCATGGCTGGCTTCCACGTCATTTTCGTCGATCAATAACTTCGGCAGAATCGTCGCGGTCTGCTGGGCGTCAAAGGTCAGCGCGCGGCTGGTCTGATGACTCTTGGCACCGCGGGCGCCCTTTTCGATCTTGCCGGTCGCTTCCATGCGGTAGCGTCCGCCCTGCAGGACAATGCTGTAATTCTCCATGATTCCCGTCGTCTGTCCGGCCTGGTGAATGAGATCGACGACAAATTGTTTCTGGGTCTGTGCGATCACTGCCGACTGAACCAAAGCCTCGGCCCCGCTTTCCTTCAGCAGGGTCTTGGACTGATGATCGACCATGCCCGGATTCAGCTGCACATACGCCGCTTTGAAGCGGGCGTCACGGTAAATTTCGTTGCTTTCGCGAATCGTGATCGGCGC
This sequence comes from Holdemania sp. 1001302B_160321_E10, assembly GCF_015552275.1. Taxonomy (NCBI): domain Bacteria; kingdom Bacillati; phylum Bacillota; class Erysipelotrichia; order Erysipelotrichales; family Erysipelotrichaceae; genus Holdemania; species Holdemania sp. 1001302B_160321_E10. The sequence goes on from NZ_JADNEM010000019.1 coordinate 73,810, forward strand.
GCTGCTCTCATTCCAATACAAGAGCGTGAGCTGGCTGGCCGCTTCCGCCCGCACCTGAATCGTCAGAGCCTCGGCTTGACGAATCCGGACGACCAGGGAGCAGGCCGTTTGCGCAGGCGCGGTCAAGGTCAGCGTCAGCGGCGCGGAAGCGTCGATGACAAGCTCGCGCAATGTTTCCTGTAAAACGACGGGGCTGACCGGACTTTCATGCAGGGTCAGCACTGTTTCAGCCATGCTTGCGGCCCCTTGCGCTGGCGGCGCAGCTGCCCAGGGTGAAGGTCAGCTTCACTTCTTCTTTGGCCGGCTGCAGATCCAGCTGTTGATACAGCCAGTCGTAGCCGTCCTGATCAATTTTCTGAACCAGCGTTTCATCGCCTTCCATGACGATCCGGCCGTTGATCAGCACGTGTGCGTGCGTCGGCTTTAATAACTGATAGAATCGTTCGTAATGCGAAACGACGATCATGCCTAAACCCGTTTCCTGCTGCATCTGCGTCACGGCGTCGGCCACGATTTTCAGGGCGTCGACGTCCAATCCGCTGTCAATCTCATCCAGCATCGCCAGCGACGGCTTCAGCATTTTCATCTGCACGATTTCGTTGCGCTTTTTCTCGCCGCCCGAAAAGCCCTCGTTGAGGAAACGATGCGCTAAATCCGGCTTCATCTGCAGATCTTTAATCGTCTTTTCCATTTCCTTAATAAAAGAGAACAGGGAAATCGGATTTTCCCGGCGGGCGTTCATCGCCGCACGCAGGAAATCGGAGTTCGTGACGCCCGGCACTTCCTGGGGATACTGCATCGCCAGAAACAAACCGGCGCGGCTGCGCTCGTCGACGCTCATCGCCAAAACGTCGCGGCCGTCGTATTCAATCGTTCCGCTTGTCACAGTATATTTCGGGTGACCCATAATCGCCGCCAGCAGCGTCGATTTTCCGTTTCCGTTAGGACCCATTAAAGCATGTATTTCATGATCAGCGACCGTCAGATCGATCCCTTTGAGGATCTCCTTGCCTTCGACCTCAACATGAAGATTTTTAATCATCAGCTGACTCATTCTCTCATCCTTTCCGCTCATGATTCGAGTTGTTATCCAGACAAAAAATGTCCAGAATGATTATAGCATATTCTGTTTCAGGATGTGCGGATTATTATCTGTTCAAACGGCTTTGCCAGGCACTCTTTCGGCCTTTTTCTTCCAGCGATGATGGAAAAAAGCGGGAAAATGGGGTTGTTCACACAAAATTCAGATAGAAAGCCTGCCGATCAAATTGCAAAGTCCCCTGAAATACCCTATAATAATAAAGTTCATTAGGAGGTACATTCATGTTACAAACACTCAAAAAGTACTGGTTTGTGTGCCTTGTTGGCGTTCTGTTAATCGGAGCCAGCATTTATTTTGCATACGACCAGAACAAAGGAAAGCTCCCAGGAAAATCAGTCGGCGGCGAGGACGTCGTATTCTCGATCGGCGATCAGGATATCACAGCCGGAGAATTCTACGACACGCTGTTTAACGAAATGGGCGTCGCCGGCGTCTATCAGTTCATGGAGAAAGCGGTCGTTGACCCGTCCATTGAAACCACGGAGGAAATGAAGACGCAGGCCCAGTCGTATGCGGATTCGATTACGGCGCAGTATCAGTCGACCTACGGCGATCAGTACAAGGAAATGCTGCTGACAGCGCTCAACGGCGTCGGCTACAGCAAGCTTTCTGATCTGACAGACTACTTCATCCACATCCAGAAGACGCAGCAGATGATCAAGGATTACATCAACGCGCATGCCGACGAATACATCCCGGCGTATGTTGAAGCGAAGAAGCCGCGGATTGTCAGCCATATCTTAATCAAGATGGATGATCCGGCCAACCCGACAGAAGAAGAAACCAACCGTGTCAACGCGGTTAAGGACGCGCTGGCCAGCGGCCGCGACTTCGGCGAAGTGGCGCAGGAGTTGTCAGAAGATTCCGGCTCTGCCGTCCAGAATGGTTCGATCGGCTACATGGACGCCGACAGCCAGTTAGTCTCCCCGTTCCTGGAAACCGCACTGGCGATGAACGAGGGCGAGGTCAGCGAATGGATTCAGACGACCTATGGCTGGCACATCATCAAGTGCGATGTTTCCGACACGGAGACGCTGAAAGGCTATGATGAGTTCTACGACGCCCTGGCGACCTACTACCCGAACCTGCAGCCGAAGGTTGTCTGGGAGAAGGCTCAGGAAATGAACCTGGACTTCAAGGGCAACGACGAACTGCAGAACAAACTGTTGATCTACATGGGCTTAAATGAAAAAGACGAACCGGAAACTCAGCCGGAAACTACGGAAAACACGGAAAATCCTGAAGGTCAGGGCGAAGATCAGAACAACGCCGAAGATCAAAACGGTGAAAACAACGGCGAACAGGGAGGAAACGAATAATGAAGAAGCTTGTTCTTTTAGCCCTCGGGGCCTTATTGTTAGCGGGCTGCAGCGATGCGCGCGCGTCCCTGAAAGATCCGAAGACAGCCGTCTTCTCCGTTGGCAATCAGACGCTGACCAAAGGCGACATGTACAACTTCATGTTGGCGCGGGATGCCGGCTATTTCACGATCAATGAAGCAAAGAAAGTTATTTTTGAAAAAGAAGTTCCAGTAACGGATGAAATGCGCAGCGAAGCGGAAGAAACGCTGAACACGTACAAGACGATGCTGGGCGATTCGTTTGCCAGCTACCTGCAGTCCTATGGCTTTGCGGATGAGGAAGAATACCTGAACAACAGTCTGTTAGTCAGTCTGCAGGCTCAGGAACTGACGAAGGTTTACGTCAACGAAAAGTTCGGCGATCTGGTTTCCCGTTATTCCCCGAAGAAAATCCGGATCATGCAGTTCACTGATGAAGCAACGGCCAACCAGGCCCTGGAACAGGTCAAGAGTGGCGCGAACTTTGAAGAAACGGCGACAAGCTTAGGCTCCAGCGTTTCCGCCGCCGAGACAATCGCAACGACGCAGAGCAGCTATGCGACCAACGTCCTGTCGACGCTGTCGGTGATCACAGATCCAACACTGACCGACGTGATCGCTGATGACAACGGCGCGAACTTCTACATCGTTCAGGTCATCGCGACGGATGCGGAAAGCTTCAAGGATGAAGCGGTCGATACGATCGCCTCGATCAGCGCGCTGTCTTCGGAAGCATCGATCTTCTATTTTGAAAAATACAATTTCACAGTCTATGATAAGACGATCTATGATCAGTTGGAATCCAACTACGCGGATTATCTGATTCAGGCAAAATCGAAGTAAAAAGAGACCTTAAACACGAAAGCCCCAGGAGCTGCAAACGCAAATTCCCAGGGCTTTTTTCTGACTTTGATCGGTGACGAAAAGATAAAAGTTTATCAATCTATGTATTTGAAAAAGGTCTGCGAATATTTTTCCAATCCGCAGGTGATCGCTGGAAATGCATTCCACTTTCCTATATAATAAGGGACATGGAGGGATAATAAATATGGAAAAAGCAAAGGTTTATACAACGAACCTGAGGACCTATGGAACGACCAGCCTGTTGGACAAGCTGGAACGACTGGTGAAACAGGCGGGAATTGAAAAACTGGATTTTCAAGATAAATATGTCGCGATTAAAATTCATTTTGGCGAACCGGGAAACCTGGCTTACCTGCGGCCGAATTACGCACATCGAATCGTAGATCTGATCAAGTCGTTGGGCGGTAAGCCGTTTCTGACTGACTGCAACACCTTGTATGTCGGCGGACGAAAGAACGCTCTGGATCATATTGAATCAGCGTATCAGAACGGCTACAATCCGTTCAGCTGCGGCTGCCACATTCTGATCGCCGATGGTTTGAAAGGAACGGACGAAACTTTAGTGCCGATTCATCAAAAGCATGTCAAAGAAGCCAAGATCGGCCGGGCAATTATGGATGCGGATATCTTCATCACGATGACTCATTTTAAAGGGCATGAATCCACGGGATTCGGCGGGACGTTGAAGAATATCGGGATGGGCTGCGGTTCCCGTGCCGGAAAGATGGAAATGCATAACAGCTCAAAGCCGCAGGTCAATCCTGAACGGTGCCACAGCTGCGGCATGTGCCAGAAGATCTGTGCCCACAGCGCCTTGAACTTCGATGAGAATCACAAGATGCACATTGATCACAGCCGCTGCGTTGGCTGCGGGCGCTGCATCGGCATGTGCAACTTCGATGCGATTGAACCGATGAACGACGAGGCTAACGATATCCTCAACGAGAAGATTGCCGAGTACTCGCTAGCGGTTATTCAGGGTCGGCCACACTTCCATATCAGCTTTGTCATGGACGTCTCACCATGCTGCGATTGTCATGCGGAGAATGATTTGCCGATCGTTCCGGATATCGGGATCTTTGCCTCCTTTGATCCGGTAGCCCTAGATCAGGCTTGTGTTGATGCGGTAAACCAGGCTCCGGTGATTGCGGGCAGCGTCTTGGATGAGCATCAGCATGATCACCACGATCACTTCACCGACACGCATCCGGATACTAACTGGCAGACGTGTCTTGCCCATGGCGAAGAAATTGGTCTGGGCACGCGTGAATACGAATTAATCCATTGTTAAGGAGGAGCTTCCCATGTGTGTATTCTGCAGCATCATCAACCATGAAATTCCATCAAAAGTCGTCTACGAAGATGATCTGGTCTTAGCGATCCTGGACATCTCCCAGGTTACAAAAGGTCATACTCTGGTTATGCCTAAGAAGCATGTCGACAATTTGTTGGAATGTGACGATGAAACAGCCGCTCACCTGATTCAGGTCGTCAAGCACTTAGCGAAACGGATTCAGGAAAAAACAGGAGCTTCGGGGATCAATATCCTGAACAACAACGGCGAGGCCGCAGGCCAGACTGTGAATCATCTGCATTTCCACATCATTCCCCGTTACAGCGAAGACGATGCGTTCGTATGCGAATTCAAAGAATCAAAAAAACAAGATCTGGATGAAGTTTTAGAGTTAGTCAAATAATCAAAACTATACGTTTATCCTATAGTTTGTTCTATCTTAGTTAGGGTTTGAAGCTTTGGAAACTTAAATATTATAGCGAATAAATACAGTCTTCTCAAACTAGCGCCTCGGCGCTTTTTTTATTTAGTTTTAAAGTCGTAGATATTTCCTTATTTATAAATTAAATTAGCAATGTTTAGAACATTTAATATTAATGAAGTTATTGTTATAATTATTTCTAAAATGTAATAATTATATTTTATTTGATCTTTACTAAGTTCTGAAATATAAGTTATACACTCTTGAATTTTGTTTTTATCATTATTAATCTCAGCAATGTTAAGATTCTCCTCTAAGCTTTGTAATTTAACCATTTTCCAATAGAAAACCATTCTATTAATATAAATTTTGGGTAAAATTGTTATTACTATGCATGTAAAAAAGCTAAGAACTACTAATGTAACTGTTAATAATTGAAAATTAATCATTCCAGAAATTTTAGAAACCATATTCGAATTATCACATAACAATGTTGTTATATACAAACAATTATACAGTATAGATACTATTAAAAATGTAAGTGAATTCTCTGAAGAATGACTGACTAATTGCTGAATTTCACTAGAACATGAAGGTAGATAATTATTGTGCTTCAGATCATCTAATTTTAGTGGTTCTATAAATTTTGGTGTTGGTAGAAACCAACGCCTTTTTTTCTTGAGCATAAAAAAAAGAGACATAGGTAAGAATTTCCGTTACAATAAAATCACCACAAATTACAGAAAGGAAATCTCACTATGTCCATTACTCATTCTATCGCATCTGTTCTCAGTTTAAAAGACCCTCATCTTCATTTC